>JASEHD010000028.1 GCA_030019075.1 Bacteroidota bacterium | reverse complement strand
AAAATTAGTTTCTTTGTTTGAATAAAACTTCCTGCCTGCAAGCGGTAAAAGTAGACACCGCTTGAGACGGTATTTCCATAATTATTGGTTGAGTTCCACAAAACCGATTTATAACCTGTGTCTTGGATCTCATCTACAAGCGTTTTCACTTCTTGCCCCAACACATTGTAAATTTTCAAGATAACGTGGCTTTGAGATGGCAACTGATATTGAATCGTCGTTATCGGGTTAAATGGATTAGGGTAATTCTGAAATAATTTGAACTCACGCGGTAACTCAACCTGATGTTTAATATCAGTAATTATCGTCAACGATTCAGAATACCCACTGCTATTTCCCGCTTCATCAAGTGCCTCTACGCGCCAGTAATATTCACCAGGTGATAAAGCAAAATGTTTCGGGACTGTGTAAGTTGTTTCCTTTGTCGAGGCTATTCTTAAGAGATGTATAAAGGCACTATCAGTTGCGCATGACCAATAAAAGTTCACCTTTTCACCAACATTTGTCCAAACAAACGTTGGAGTTGATCCAACATTACTGCCACTTGCAGGAGATAATAAGATGGGCTTGTTAGGTCGAAGAGTATCTACGATAAACATATTTGCTTTTCGGAATCTGCTATAGTGAGTATCCACAATTGCTTCAACCCGCCAATAATATGTTCCATTAGTATTTAGCGCCAACGATTCTGGAATTGCAAAACTCAATGTATCAATGTTAGACACGATGACCGTGTTTGAATCGGTAAATGTGCTATCCATCGAGTATTGCAATGTATATGTTCCTCGCCCACCTGCTGTTGGACTCCATCGGAAAATTGGTGTTGTAACTCGTATTATGGCACCATCTCTGGGTAACTGATGTATCGGTGGTAATAATTGATTTACAAATGTGACGGCATCGGGAATATTCGGAGGTGCCTCACTATGCCCAACATTATCCGTTGCGTTACTATAGAACGAGTGACTTCTTCTAAACTGTCCAACGAATATTGCAGAAGTATCTCTTGTTCCGAGTAGCCAAGGAATATACGCACCAGTATCATACCGTACATAAACATCGAAGTGTTTAATTCCAGAGCCGAGAAAATCATCGGTACCTGTCCAGCGGACTTCAAACTCCCCATCAGCAACTGATTCTAAGGGGTGCACGAAACTCGACGGAGGTGATGCATCGATTGTATTCAGTACTTCTGGAGTAATAATTGGCGGCATCGGGACAAATACTATTCCAGCTATATTCGTTATTTGTGATCCCGATTGAAGCCCTATAGGATTAATTCTAAATCTTATCCAACCTTGATTTTCCGGATAATGACTGCTATCAGGAAGATTGATACCATTAAAGTTCCATGAAACAAAGCGTGCAACAGGATCTACTGAATAATTCATCACATCTGGATGGCTTGTACCAATCATCTTGAAAGATTCTAGACTTAAATTATAAGAAAGAGTATCTCGAACCGCTATGGTTTCAGCGGGTGCATTGCCAATGTTTTCAAAGTTAATCGTATATACGAGGGGTGATTCTCCCATTACGTAATGATACGTTGAATCGAACCCCGCTGGTTGATTCTTATCGTTCGGATCGAACGGCCCTGTTGGTTGAATTGTTAACGAACTTGTTGCATTTGGAATCTTTGGCCAGCAGGATTCCAATGCATCGATTGTTCCAGCAGTGAATCTACTGTATTGATAAATTCCCTTCACCACATCCGAGATAAGCTTGGCGAGAACACCTGCTGGCGGATTTGATATAGAAAGTGCACATAAACCCAAGTCAGCAAGTGAAAATGTCACGACGCGCATCCAAGATGAAGGCGATGCACGCCCAGGATATTGATCCTGCCGGAGAGTATAGTCTATGAGTTGTCCAAAATCGATAATGTCCGATATCAGATCAATACATGAACCGTATGTTAATGCTGCTAGTACGCCTGGTACGGATAATGCCTGCTGCACAATATCAATCGTACAGTGCCAATTTATTTGTCCGGTGGGATCATTGTGGAGTATGCCAGGACTTGTAGAAAAAGATATTGTAATAGGTGGGCTAGCTGGAGTAATTCTATCTGGTGGTGCTTTTAATGTTATCGAGATTTGACCGTGGTCGCCAGTCCTTAATACAGGAATAATTACTGGCACAAGAATATCCGTCTCTCGTTCTATGTAGATCGGTATCTGATCCAAGGTTGCTTGATTAACCTCAAAGCTATCTGGTGGCGGGGGCAGAAGAAAATCAGCATTGATTTTCCATTCATAATCTCTTGGAATGCCATGTATCCACAACACAATCCCCGTTGAATCTACATTCCCGTCATTTCCGAACGATATCACATACTCCTGATCTCTTCCTATGGATAATCTCTCCTCACCAGTCATCGAGAACCAAACATTTCGAACTACGGGTTCAAGAATAAAAGCATCGGGTAACGCCACTTGCGAACCATCCGGATTAACCACAACGACATTCCAGCTACCAACTGCCTGTTGACGGAATGTAAAAATAGCATAAAGTCTTGTAGAATCAATGACCACTGCGGTATCAGCGTGAATATCCTGAAATCCCGATTTCGAAAGTTTGACTCTTGCTCCTTGCTGAAATCTCTCCCCGATGATCGTCATAGTAACCACTCCATCGTTACCAGACCTATTTGGTGTTATACTGAAAACCCGGAAGATGTTTACTTTTTCGCCTTTTTTTGATCCTTGAATGTATTCATCGGTTTGGAACTTGACGAAGACTGAATCCAATCTGGCGACCGTCAAGGAATCAGTGAGTTCTGCAACTGAGGTATAAAATGCAGATGGTTCTGCTTGTGGTTGAACAACCATTGAAAAATAGTGTGAAATATCACCGTTGAGAAACTTTAAATTATAGAGTGATGAATCAATAGTTTTATATCTGAATTGCTTGCTTGTTGCTACACTCCATCTTCCGTAATTATCCTTCACCCGCAGATAAATATGATCGTTACGAGTTACTGGTATGTGGGGAACATAAATACTCTCGGCATTTCCTATGCTGAATAGATTTCCATTGCCAATACCTGGATCGACGTTAATGAAATATTCTTCGGCAACAAGGTGCGAACCACTGTTAAGCAGTGTGTCTCGCACGAGAATACTCCGTGCCGGTCCCCAAGCTTCATTAGAATCCTTGAATCGCAAGTACAATGCCCGTCCAAGTGAGCCTCTGTGTTCGTGTTCAATGTGTACGACCTGAGAATCATATTCTCCCGGTACAGGGTTTCCGGATCCTTCCCCAGGGTCATTGTCAATGAAGTACTCAGCAGCGACGAGCTTTGAACTTGGGTTACTAAACGGTTTCTTGGACCTTATCGCTCTTGCCCCACTCCATTTACCATTGGAGCTCTTAAAGCGTACATAGATTATATCCCCTTCGTTTGCTGGCGGGTTAAATGCGATGTTGACAATGGCCGTATCGTACTGCGCAATTATTAACATTCCGTTTCCTTCACCTGGATCAGTATTGATGAAATATTCTCCAGCGACGATTGTTTGCCCGCCTGGAAATGGCTGGGAGTAGCCAGCTTTGGGAAGCAGAAAAAGGAGGCAAAGAAATCCAAATATTATTTTCATCGCAGCCCCCTTAATAATTAGCAACTCCCACTGCTTCGATTCTTACACCACCACCTGGAAGAGGTATAATCTTAAGACTAGTTACCACTGGATAAATTGGCGTATCGGGTCCTCCGAAATATCCAATATCGCTACGAGAACCATCAGGATCATTGAGCGTCGGGTTTCCAGTATCGACACATGGAGATTGCTCGACGAGATGGAAGTCTGTACTAGTCTGAAACTGTGGATCCTCGTCAATAACGCCTTGATTACCACTCGTATTACAACTATTACCGTTGGAATATGATAGATTCAACTGTCCCGAGGTATTATAATTCTTCTCAAATCCGCAAGCCCCATTCGGACGAGCGATACAATTAGTTACATTTAGTACTCCCCCCTCAACAAATATACCATGTGAACCATTATTTACTAAGACACAATTAATCACAAACCCTGTTCCTGAATCGGAGTACACTCCTTTTTGTGTACAAGAATTGATGACACAATTCTTGACAATACCTCCTTTCAGCGTAATGCCATTACCAGCGAAAGATGAAATGGTTAACCACTTAAGGTTTCCATTGCTCATTCGCACCGTCGGGTCAACGTAACTTGTGAGTATTGTCGTCTCATATCCTGACCCCATCAATAAAAGGTTCTTATCGAGCGTAATCTGCTCATAGTATGTTTCTGGAAGCACTTTCACCGTATCTCCGTCAACTGAGGCGTCAATGGCAGCCTGAATGGTTGTAAAACTACCGGGAATTGAACCATGTTTATTGACATACCTCGTAGTTGCTAGCACTGTTATCGGTACAGCTAAGCAGATGATTAACAAATAAACGTATTTCATAACATTCCTCTACTGTTCCGACTACTTCGACACCAGAAGCAGTTACTATCCATCAAGGGTCGGTGTCACCCATAAAATCCATGCGTAGCAATGGTTTAATCATCATACCAATTCTAAAAATCAGGTTTTTATTATAATTACCTCGACCGTATATATTGTCTGTTTATGTAAAATTAATATTGTGAGATGCGCCCTGTACCTCGGTAATGTTGCAGTAAAAGTAGAAATGTATTAACTCGTAACACTATCAGATCACAAAAGCGCATGCCCGTACATCGCTTCGAAAACCTATGTTATTATTGTATGAATATAATGAATACGTGAACTAAAAACAAAATAATTTCTCAATTTATACAAAACTACATTTTAAATCTTTTTACTTTGGCGTTAAATAGCTGAAAATAATTGCATTTTGCCCAAAAACTTAATAGATTTGATTCAATATATAATGAAACCAATCATTGCAATAACCATGGGCGACTTCAACAGGGTCGGTCCCTAAGTTAAAAAGTCTTCTCTCTCCTCAGTTCAGGAGTTTATGTCTTCCACTGCTTATTGGATCAATCGGTGTATACAACATTGTAATTCGGGAAAAATATTTTGACACTGTCCCATTTTGACGAATCGGCTATCGATAAACATCGTGTGTGCCGATATTAATAAAATCAACTATTTCCATATCGCAAAACGCAAACATTATTCGATACTGGCCAACGACAGTGAACGCCCAATATTCTTTTAACTTACCATGAAGCTTATGTGTCTGAAGCCGTTTGTCAAAAGGATTAGCTCGAAATATTGCTTCTTGTTCTTTGGCTTTTATCCTCACCGAATGAGGTAATTTTTTATATGCTCTCTTAAATTTCGATGAAACTCGAATTATCATTTTATTTTAAATCTGACAACGAGGATATTACCTTCAATTTCCCTTGCCGTTTTTCTTTTTTGTAAATTGCGATAGCTTCCTCAGTGTCGACTTCCTCGTTACGATGCTTTTTCAATAATTCCACAAGGGCTAAATATTCTTCATATTTTTTCCTTGGTAATATTACTAAGTCATCGTTTTTAATATATTTTTTTGAAATCGTAATTGGCATCATAGATTATTCCTTAATAAAATCATCAAAAAAAAGATAAACATTAATACAAAAAAATACAAATATTGAAACTTTTTGCTTTTTTTCAAAATACTTAATAGATTTGATTCAATATATTATGAAACCAATCATAGCAATAACTATGGGAGACTTTAATGGGATTGGTCCCGAGGTTACATTAAAAAGTATCCTCTCTCCCAAGATCAGAAATTTATGTCTCCCTCTTCTCATCGGGTCAATTGATGTGTACGATTATTACGCACAGAGATTGAAGATGAAAATTCATCTGAAGGAAATTGACAAAATCCCTTCTATCTTTTCAACCAAACATATTCCTGTCTTTCACATTAGAAAATTTCAAAAACCGATTATAAAACCAGAGAAAATATCCAAAGAAGCTGGTGAGTTTGGTAGAGAGGCAATCGAGATAGCCGCCGATTTGTGCAAACAAGAAATTGTGGATGGAATGGTAACAGCGCCAGTTTCAAAAGAGTCAATGCACTTAGCGGGCTTCCGTTATCCTGGACAAACAGAGATGCTTGCAAAGCTTTGCAATACTTCGAATGTTGTAATGATGCTTATTGCCAAAGATTTGAGAGTAGGTTTGGCAACAATACATTTACCACTGAAAAAAGTTGCCAAAGAGATTTCCCAAAAAAATCTCATTCAGAAATTATCAATCATTCATCAATCATTGCAAAGAGATTTCAATATCCGCAATCTCGATGAGTCGAGTCGTCGACCGAGGATCGCTGTTCTTGGATTAAATCCACATGCAGGTGAAAATGGGAATATTGGAAATGAAGAAAACATAATCATAGTACCTGCTATACAATCAATGAAGAGAAGAGGAATTATTACCGATGGTCCTTTCGCTGCCGATGGATTTATGGGAACTCATGCTTATAAAAAATATGATGCTATATTTGCAATGTACCACGATCAAGGATTAATTCCATTGAAAATGTTGGGTTTCGATATTGGCGTAAACTACACTGCTGGTCTACCGATAGTACGAACTTCCCCAGATCATGGAACTGCATTTGAAATTGCAGGAAAAGGAATTGCTAATCCATCGAGCATGATTGAAGCAATCAAGCTTGCAGTACAAATTATTCACAACCGGAGAAAGAAATGATACGATTTGAGAATGTCTCGATTTATTTTGATCACGTACCGGTTCTTCTCGATGTAAATTTACACATCAAGCCAGGCGAGTTTATTTCACTCGTTGGTGAATCAGGTGTTGGAAAGACAACTTTGCTGCGACTGATCTACTTCGATGTTTTTCCCAATAAAGGGACAGTTTCAGTTACTGAATATTCATCGGAGAAAATAAAGAAACGAGAAATCCCCAAGCTGCGAAGAAAAGTGGGAGTGGTTTTCCAAGATTTCAAGCTTCTCGAAGATCGGAATGTTTATGATAATGTGGCTTTTGCATTACATGTGACAGGTGTGAAGAAAAACGAAATCGGTAAGCGTGTGTTGCGTGTACTTGCAGATGTCGGCTTAAGCCATAAACGCGATAACATGCCCGAAGAACTCTCCGGCGGCGAGCAGCAGCGAGTTGTATTTGCAAGAGCATTGGTTAATGAGCCAATCGTTCTTCTTGCCGATGAGCCGACCGGTAATCTCGATCCACCTACAGCGATGGACTTACTACAATTGATGAAAACAATTAATTCACGTGGGACAGCAGTTGTTTTAGCAACTCACAATTACGAGTTGGTGAGAAATGCCGGAGGAAGAATAATTCAAATTAAGGATGGGGGAGTTACTGAGATAGAGAATATCTAACCTTAGCAACCTTGCGAAGGGTCTAAAACCTTCGCAAGGTTCAAAGCTACTTCACCGCCTCTACCCTTTTAATCTCAGGCGCACATTGAAGTACTGCACGCTCGATACCGGCACGCAGTGTCATCTGTGACATTGGACAGCCGCCGCACATTCCTTGTAATCGCACTTCTGCAATACCATCATCGGTAATTCTGACTAACTCGACATCTCCGCCATCTGCCTGGAGATATGGTCGGCACATTTGAAGCGCCATCTCTACTTTTTCTTGTACTGTTAATTGTTTTTGTTCTTCCATTTTCTACCCTATATTTTGATTTCTACTTTTTGATTTGCTTTTCCTGACATCTGATGAATACTAAGTTGAGCAGCCATATTCCTTGTGAGCTTGCGGATAAATTTTGATTGCTCTGAATCCGGCTCTAAAACAACAATCGGCTTACCGATATCACTTCCAATCCGAATAGGAGTATAAATCGGTATCTCGCCAAGAAACGGTACATTAAGTTCATCCGCCGCTTTTTTCCCGCCGCCTGAATGAAATATGTCTTCACGCTGTCCACAATGGCTGCAAATAAAATAGCTCATATTTTCAATAATTCCAAGCACTGGTACATTCACCTTCTCGAACATCGCGTATGCTTTGCGAGCATCGGCTAACGAGATATCTTGAGGCGTGGTAACAACCACAGCTCCCGATAATGGTATGGTTTGCACCAACGTGAGATGAATATCACCTGTCCCCGGAGGCAAATCGAAAATTAGATAATCAAGCTCACCCCAATTTACATCAGACATAAATTGTTTTATCGCACCACTCACCATCGGTCCACGCCAGATTACTGCATCCATAGGATTAATGAGGAAACCAATCGACATCACTTTAACGCCGTGAGCCACGAGTGGATCCATTTTCTGATCTCTGAGATTCGGTCGTTCATTAATTCCCATCATCAATGGAATGCTTGGTCCATAAATATCAGCATCAAGCAAACCAACTTTGGCTCCATCAAGTGCAAGCGAGACAGCAAGGTTGACAGCCACAGTTGATTTACCAACACCACCCTTACCGCTTGCAACTGCAATTGTGGTTTTCACATCGGGTAATAAATCTGCCTGACGATGAATGTTGTTCATTCTTACACTTGATGTCATTTCAATTGTAATTTTTCCGACTCCATCGATTTGATTTCGGACTGCTGTTTCTGCTAACTTTTTGAATTCATCACGTACCGGACATGCCGGCGTAGTCAATTCAATTTTAAAGCTTACATCTTGACCTTTGATTTGTATGTCTTTTACGAAATTCAGCGAAACAATATCCCGATTCAAGTCGGGGTCACGAACAATTTTTAACGCTTCTAAAATATTTGATTCAGTTAAAGGTTTTTTCATACTTACGTTAATAGGGCAAAAAATTAAGAGAAATAAAAAATTGTTATATGTTTAATGAGAATCGCTGAAAGTATGGAGAGTGTTACATTAAGAAGTGTCCCGAGTAAGTAATAGGATGGATTCTTTTTAATATCTTCAGCTCGAACCAATTCTTTTGCAGCAAAAATGATCGCGATTGCTGTATATTCTTCGACAAACACAAACATCAAAATTAGAACAAATTCACATAATCCTATCCATAAACCAACGTCTTTCCAATCCATGCGTTTCTGAATTGCACAGTTTGGATTGACATGGAGAATTATTCTTCGAAGAATAATGCTTGAGAGCACAAAGGCAAATGAAGCTAATACAATAATGACGAAATATTTTATCATGTTCTTTTATTTTTTAACACTTGCAAATGACGATGTAGTTCGTCAACAAGAGTTTTAATTGCTATCTTTCCATCTCTCATTGAATCATACGGAATCGAACGAATTATCTGAGATACCTGTTGCTGAGGTTTTTTTAGTAATCGTGCAATCTCATTCTGAGTTTTTCCATGATCATATAATTGAAAAACTCTTCTACGAAGCGCCGTTAATTTTTCCCATCGCAATAAGATTAAGTTCATAATACTTGTAATTGCTTCATCATAAACCTTTGTGTCAGTATTTATGCTGAATTTTCTCATGCTTCGTTTGCATTGAATCATTTCTCGATCAGCTAAATAAAATGCAGGACCGTCTATTTCAGTACTTCTCCGGTTAGTAATACCAGTTGTTAAAACACCATACGTGATTACGATTCTTGCTTTATACGGCATCAAATGATCAAGAAAAACAAATACAAGATCCATAAGAGATTCAATTGAAGTTAATACAAGGGCTGCTTCATCCCCTCTTGTTATCTCCATCGGAGAAACTATATCTTTCTGAAAAAGCTTATTGACGATAGCAATTGATTGCTTAAGTCGCTTTGTTGCTGATTGCCTATTTTGAAGTTTTTGAGACCGAATAAGATCAACAAGTATGACAAAATATTTTTTATCGGAGACCTTCACCTGGTTAATGTTATTAATAGAGCAAATACAATCACAATAAAATAATGTTGTATTTCCAAAATACAACAAAATATTGTTGTTTCAAAGTCGTTATAATAAATGATAACACTTTCTTACAATCCATACATCGCAATTATCTCATCTCTCTTCTTGCCAAGTATATTGTACTTAGCACCCACTTTTGTGAAAGCTGCAACCGCTTTATCAATATGTTCCATCTCATGGTCGGCGGAGATTTGGGTGCGAATACGTGCTTGTCCTTGTGCAACCACAGGGAAGAAGAAACCTATTACGTAAATTCCTTCAGCATACATATCGCGAGCTACATCCTGGGCAAGTTTTGCATTGTACAACATAACAGGAACAATAGGTGTCTCACCTTCTTTGATATCCAGACCTGCTTTTGTCATCTTCTCACGGAAATATTTTGTATTTCTCTCAAGTTTATCTCGTCGCTCTGTCGTTTTAGAGATTAAGTCGATAACTTTTATTGAAGCAGCTACAACAACAGGAGGGACAGTATTCGAGAAAAGATATGGACGGGCGCGCTGTCGGCATAAATCAACAATCTCCTTGCGTCCGCTTACACACCCACCCGTTGCACCACCAAGTGCTTTACCAAGTGTTGTGGTAATCGCATCGATCCGTCCCATGACTCCGAAATGTTCATGCGTACCACGACCAGTTTTACCGATGAAACCAGAGGCATGAGAATCATCAACCATGACCATCGCATCATATTTCTCGGCAAGATTGCAAATTTCATCCAACTTGGCTAAATCACCATCCATTGAGAAAACGCCATCGGTTATGATTAAACGAAATCTACAATTTTGAGTCTCTTGTAATTTTTCTTCAAGATGTGACATGTTGTTGTGTTTATAATTGAAAAGCTGAGCTTTACTCAACCGCATCCCGTCAACAATAGAAGCATGAACAAGTCGATCGGAAATCATCGCATCTTCTTTATCGAGCATAACTTCGAATATCGCAGCATTAGCTTCCATACATGATGGAAAAAGAATCGTATCTTCAGTACCGAGAAATTCAGTAAGCTTTTTTTCCAACTCATTATGGATGTCCTGAGTTCCGCATATAAAACGAACAGACGACATTCCATAACCTCTTGCATCAAGTCCATCATGGGCGGCTTTCACAACCTCAGGATGACTCGACAATCCAAGATAATTGTTTGCACAAAAATTCAATACTTGCTTCTGAGGTGCACCAAGAGGATATTCAACTTTGATATTTGCGGCTTGTGGTGATTCGATGTAGCGTTCTTCTTTGAATAATCCACCCTGACGAATACTATTTAGCTCACCGTTGTAAAATGATTTTGCTTTATTGCTGTATGCCATATTTTCTCCTTAGGTTTTTGTAAAATCATTTAGAAGTTTAATTATGTTGTTCACAGAATCAAACGCTTCTGGTGTTGCTTTATCATCGGGTATCTTAACCTGAAATTTTTTTTCGAGGAACATTTTCAGAGAAACCATCGAGAACGAATCGACGATACCACTTGAAATAAGTTTAGTGTTTTCGTTGACGTCCACACCAGAATCTTCCTCGAGGTATTCTTTTTTAACATAATCTATAATCATTTTTTTAACATCTTCAGACATATTTACTCCATTTCATTTATTTATAATTTAATCAATCATTTTCTAAAGTTGATGTATCACCTATTTCTTCACCCCACTCTTTCGCACGAAGGAGTCGGCGCATGATTTTACCGCTTCGTGTTTTGGGGAGTGAAGGAACAAACTCAATCTCCTGCGGCATTGCCAATGGTGATAGTCTTTTCCTGATGAAGTTCATTATATCTAATTCCATATCATCACTTTGCTCGAATCCCGGCTTCAAGGCGATGAACGCTTTTACTACTTCCATATTTACAGGATCGGGCTTACCAACGGCGGCAGATTCTGCTACCGCTTTATGTTCCAATAGTGCAGATTCAATCTCAAATGGTCCAACCAAATGTCCGGCAGTGTTAATCACATCATCATCGCGACCAACGAACCAGAAGTATCCTTCATTATCGATACTCGCACGGTCACCACAAACGTACCAGCCATTCTTAAATTTACCGTCGTATGTTTCTCTATTATTCCAATACGTTCGCATCATCGAGGGCCACCCAGGTTTTAATCCAATAAGACCGACAATCCCGGGAGTTGTGATTGGTTCATAAGTCTTTGTATTTAATATGGTTGCAGCAATCCCCGGAAACGGTTTCCCCATCGAGCCGGGTTTGATTTTCATTCCGGGGAAATTAGTAATAACCATCGCTCCGGTTTCTGTTTGCCAATACGTATCGTAAAAAGGTTTACCGAATGCTTTATCCGACCAAATCACTGCTTCTGCATTTAACGGTTCACCAACGCTTGCAAGATGTCGAAGAGAAGAAAGATCATATTTTTTTACAACGTCGAATCCTTCTTTCATTAATAGTCGAATTGCAGTTGGGGCTGAATACCACATGGTTACTTTGTACTTCTGTACAAATGCATACCACTTCTCAGTCCCAAAGCCAGCATCAAGGACAATTTGCGTTACACCATTCGCCCACGGACCGATGATACCGTACGATGTCCCCGTAACCCAACCCGGATCGGCAGTGCACCAATAAATATCTTCGGGTTGTAAATCAAGTACCCATTTGGATGTAATATATTGAGCAATGATTGATGAATGAACATGCTGCGCCCCCTTTGGTTTACCGGTTGTACCAGAAGTGTAGTGTATAACGGATGGAACCTCGGGACCAACTTTAACAATATCGAACTTATCAACTTTTTGTGCTTTTTCCATCCAAAAATGAATCTCGTTGACCTGCGGTTGTGAATCATCTGCATCTATGATGATTATCTTTGTTAGATTTGGCAATTTACTTTTTATCTTTCGAACTTTGTGAAGATGTTTCTTTTGAATCATGATTGCTTTTGTCTGTGCATCATCTAACCGTGTGTATAACGCATCTTCACCGAATGCAGAAAAAAGCGGTTGGGCAATGCCGCCCATTTTCAAAATGCCGATAAAACTAAGATACAACTCCGGAACCTTGTCCATGAACAGACATACTCTATCACCAATCCCTATACCAACATCCTGTAAAAACTTAGCAATCGTGTTGCTGTACACGCGAATGTCATCATACGTATACTTTTTTACTTCACCAGTGAAGCCCTCCCAGATCAACGCTAACTTATTACCATCACCTTTTTCGCAAATTCGGTCGCTGCAATAGTAACCGATGTTGTACATCCCGTTTTTACCATATTCTAATTCTTCCTCCGATTGTTTCCAATTAAATGTTTTATATCTTTCTTCGTATGAACCGATATTATTCATAATTTCCTTATTGTTTATCCTTCTAAAAGAACTAATGCTGTTATATAATTTTTTGTTTTTGAAGACGAGCTGTGAATCTTTGAGATCGACTTTTCATCTGCAAGCTTCTTAAAAAAACCGGTAAGATGAATAATCCAATCTTGCGCTACTACTACGTCATGCCAGTATGATCCACGATTTAATCCACAACCAAATGCTTTCATCAAAGCTTCTTTAAAAGCGAAGATAGCGGCAAGGTGGACTTCAATATGCTCATCCTTTGGAATCTCCGATATCTCTTGTTGTGTTAATATCTGTTCGATGAAATCTGAATTGTTTTTTATTTCCTTAAACCTTTTGATCCCAACAATATCAACGCCGATGCCTTTGATCATTTCATTATTCCTGATAGATGAATATATGTGGATCAAGAACCGACATATTTATAAGAAGAACATGGGTGACTGATAATAATTTTGTGTACCTTAATAATTTTATGAAAGATCAAATGTAAAAGTACATCCTTTTAATTAATTGTTTTTACTTTATACATTTTAAATTTTTTGTCATGAGTCATAATCGGGATGTTCTCTCTTTCTCCTTGCGCAATTATTAACCTATCAAAAGGATCGTTATGATGAAACGGTAATTTGATTAATCTCTCAAGATGTTCAAAAGTGAAATCGTAAATTTTGAAGCCATGTTCTTTAAACAACCATTCAAGCTCCGAAAATGGAATTGATAACTTTAATTTTCCAATGCTTATTTTGATCGCCATTTCCCAGAGACTCGCATTGCTCACCATAATTTCATTGTGTTCGTCACTGATTATGGAGATGATCTTCTTAGAAAGCCCCGTTGATCCCTCCATATATTTAATTAGAATATGTGTGTCAATTAAATATTTCATGGGATATAATCATGGAATTCCGCTAAAGGTTCATCAAAATCTGATGATACGTAAACGAAAGTCCCTTTTCCGCAGCCGTGTACCCGTTTAAGATGGTTTTCGCCTTTTGTGTAATTTTTTACTTCTAATACTTTCCTCAGCGTGGATTCATCCCTAATTTGGGTAATCCATTTCAGCAATTCCTTTTTTTTAACCATTATGTTCATAAATTCTATACCTTAGATATTCTAAGGATAATATAATTAAAATTTTAAAAGTATTCTGTAATAAAATTAAGTTAACAATACTCTAACTTCCATTCACGGTCTCAACAACACTTTCAATGCATCACCGTTGATGATTACCTGAAAACCTTTATCGTAATCAGCCAGCGCAAATTGGTGAGTTACGAAGCCAGCTTTCATAAAACGTTTTGCCAAGCCCTTTTTCAATATGTCAGTCATCAAATCCCATGTTGACCACACACGTCTGCCAATAACACCGTGAATCGATACACCGGGGAAAATCACATTCTTCGAGAAATCAACAGGCATTGTACCACTCGTTAAACCGAGCAGTGCAATTTCTCCGCCCATCCGCACAACTTTGAATGCATCTTCATATGCATGATAACTTCCCGACATTTCGAGAACGGCATCAACACCGGCACCATGGTTCTGCTCTTTGGCAATTTTGTAAAATTCTTGTTTTTCTTCAGGGATAGAAACATCGAAGCACATATCCGCACCAAGCGAACGAGCCATCTTGAATTTTAATGCCTCCAACTTCTCGTGTGTGTTTGCACCATACGATGCATCTGTCACCAAAATCTTCTTTGCACCCGCCCCTTTAGCAATTGCCACCGACATCAAACCGATTACACCAAGTCCGAGTACAGCAACTGTTTTACCTTTAATTGATTTCAGGACTTGAACCGTATGAGCTGCATTACCAATCGCATCCATAAATCCAACAATCTCATCAGGAATCTCTCCATTCTTGTATATCAATACATTCTCAGATGGTAAAACAAGATACTCAGCATACGAGCCATCTCCGTGTAATCCGCGTATCACCGTTTTCGTGCAGACATGATAATCACCAAGCTTACACTGAGCACACTCACCGCAAGTAATGTGCATCTCGGCTGTCGCGATGAAATTCTCGTTCAGATATTCGATGAACGACTTATCTTTTGCAACCCGTGCAGCCGTCCGGTTCTTAACAAACTTTTTAATTTCTTTATACTTTTTCGATTTTTGAATCAACTGATGTGCAAGTTTCAATTTTGCTTTATTCCCTGCGTCAGTGATCCGTCCGCAAAATTCATGTCCAATCGTTACACCTTCAGGTGAAATGTTCGCCATGCTGTTCTTCAATGAATCTTTGGAATTGTATATTCCGACGTCAGTGCCGCAAATACCCGCAGCAACAACTTTGAATTGAACGTCGTTAGGATTTTGAACAATCGGTTTTTCTCTCTCCACAAGCTGGAAACCTTTTTGCCATACTTGATCGATCTGAGGTTTTTGTTTTATAACAGCTTTCATATTTTTTACCATTCGATATTCTTTTTATATAGATGTGGATTTAATAAGTCGTGCAGCAAACGAGCCATCAACGTGATGACGATGTGGAAAAGTCTCAATCATCCCCTCAACTGACACAACAGACTTGTTTACAAATTTAGATGCATCATCAAGTGTGAAATCCGTGTGTTTCTCAAGAAATGATTTTATTAGCTGATCATTTTCTTCCGGTTCGGTAGTGCAGGTGCTATATACAAGTACTCCACCCGGCTTTAAAAGTTTTGCAGCATTCCCAAGCAGACCCATTTGATGTTTAGTGAGATGGAAAATATCTTCCGGTTCACGTTTCCATTTGATGTCGGGCTTCTTGCGGAGTGTGCCAAGACCAGAGCAAGGTGCATCGACTAAAATTTTATCGGCTTGCGATACATCGAGTTCAGAAGAATCTGCAGCTATCATTCGAACATTATTGATACCAAGCCGTTCACAGCTTATTTTAATAAGATTCAGTTTACTCTCGTATTTATCAACCGCAAGAATTTCACCCTGATTTTGCATCAGTTCTGCAATGAATGTTGTTTTTCCACCTGGTGCGGCGCACATATCTATTACACGTTCTCCCGGTTTTGGGTCTAATAATAAAACGGGTAAAGCTGCACTTTCATCTTGAATGGTAAAAAATCCCTGCTGAAAAATATTCATCTGCGAGATGCCCGAAAGACTTTTCACTTTAATAAAATAATCAATAAAGCTTGAGCCTTGAAATTGAACATTTTGTTTTTCGATTAAGGCAAGAAATTCAGGAGGAGTAATCTTCAATTTATTAATGCGGAGAGTTAATCCGGGTACTTCGTTATTGGCAGTAAGGAATTTTTCTACATCCTCTCTGCCAAATCGTTCCAGCCACCGCTTGACCATCCAAACGGGGTGAGAGTAATACACTGCAATATATTGAACAAGATCTTCATCCGGATTTGGATAGTGAATCCCGTCGAGATTGCGTAATATATTTCTTAGAACAGCATTTACAAAGCCGGCAAATTTATCTCCACGAATTCGCTCGATAAATTCCACAGCTTCGTTAACCGCCGCATATTGGGGCACATGAGTTAGAAAAAGAATTTGATAGAGCGCCACGCGGAGAGCGTTGCGAACGTTAACTTCCGACTTTGAAAAATTTCCATGTGTAAAGCCATTAAGAACCCAATCGAGTCGCCCTTGCCAGCGCATTACGCCGTGTACAATTTCGGCAAGCAAGCTTCTATCTATATCTGCAACATCTTTTAATTTTAACTCTGCATCAAGAAGCTTATCCAGATAAGAATCTGTTCTCTCGACACGATTGAGAATTTTGACAGCAGTCCCGCGCGGACCTGCGTATAAAGTAGGTTTATCATTAGGTGTAATTTCCTGAGATTTTACTTCCGACGTTTCCGAATTCATTTCACACCTGCACTTTGTCTTTCATCAATCGTGTCTTTAAAAACCTTCCGTACCAATTTCTCGTAACTTGCCGTCATTTTAACATCCCGTCTCGCCATAACTATCTTCATAATATCAATCGATTTTTCAACATCATAGGTAATTAATTTTTTCTCTCCGCCCCGAGTGAACGAGGGAATGAATTTAGGGAGATATCCAGAACCATAAATATTGCACGAGATACCTACAACTGTTCCAGTATCGAACATAGTATTGATTCCCGATTTCGAGTGATCCCCCATCATCAAACCAACAAATTGCTGACCAGAGTCAATCATTTTTCCATTAACATGAACTTTAACAGTACTGTAATTATTTTTCAGATCACTCGTGTTCGTATCCGCACCGATGTTGATCCAGCTTCCAAGATAGGAATGACCAAGGAATCCTTCATGCTGCTTATTCGTGTACGATTGTATAATTGACGCTTCAACTTCACCGCCTACCTTACACCATTTACCAATTGAAGTTCCGTGATAAATTTTTGCACCAATTTTAATCGTTGAATTATCTCCAACAAATGCTGGACCCTCGATTACCGCATTCGGCATTATTGTAACATTACTTCCGATAATGATGGGTCCCTTTTCTGCGTCAAGCACTGCCCCTGACTTTATTTTCGAACCTTTACCTATAATGATTTTCTTTTTATTTCGAAGATGTGCCCCGATGTAAACTTTTCCAAGGATATTTTTCTTCAGTCTCAATCGTTGAAAATCTTTTTCAATTTCTTCAGCAATGTGGTTTACTAAATCCCATGGATAATTTAAAATTATTCCCGGGAACAAATCGGTCGGCATATTTTTGAAAATTGATTCTTCGATGAGATTATCGGAGAGCTTATTCAATAAGCTGGAAAGATTTTCCTTTTTCACGAATGCTGCAGCGATGGAATCACCCTGGATATAAACCCTTTGTTCTTTTGAATGGGATTTAATGAGCTTAGCAAGCATCTTATCACCAAGCACTCTTCCATTAATAAACCATATATCATCGTTAGGGAATTTATTGATCGTTAGTTTGGGGAAATGTTCAGAAATGTTTTCCGCAATTTCATTTCGCATGTGAAAGATAGTTTTAACTCGCGGCAATACACACTCAATTTTTTCGCGCAGACTTAATGCCCCACAATGCAGATGATACACTGGTCGAAAGTATATCAACGGCAGAAAATTTTTGTAGTATTTATCTTCGAAAATACAAATGTGCATAGGTTTGCTAAGAGAAAAAAACGGAATCCCGATTCCTCAGAATTCCGTTTAGTGATAAATATAGGATGTCGTTCCCCTTACGCTGTTGCTATCGCCTCTTGAGTCTTCTTAGCGTATTTTTTATTGAATCGCTCAACACGACCTGCAGAGTCAAGTAATTTTTGTTTTCCTGTAAAAAACGGATGACACTTCGAGCAAATTTCTATCTTTAGATCACCTACAGTTGAACGTGTTTCAAATGAAGCACCACAAACGCATGAAACGATTGATTTTTTATATTGAGGATGAATACCTTTTTTCATAAAAATTTCTCCAATTCTGAGTCAAAATGTGGAAATAATATACTAAGAATTTGACAGATTCGCAAGGAATTATATCTGGATCAGTTCGAATGAATTTTTCCAATCCAATATCCACATTCGAATGCTTCCCACATTCGATCAGCAAAATTATCTGTATCTTTAATTGAAACGTATTCTCCGAGAGAAACACGGAAATAATTATTTGCCTCAACAATAGATGCTTGAAAACCAGATTCATTCCATCGCGCAACCTTTTCTTGCGCTGGCTTCTTAATCTCATAAGATGCGATAAAAATGATTGCTATGAACAATATAGAATGCTTTGTCATGTTTGACCTACTTGTATTTCGTGAAAAGACATTTCACTTAACTCTTTATACAAGCATTACGTTATTACACCACTTACGCGAAGTCGTATCAATGATTATGATACTCGATCGATACGATGACCCGTGAAAGAATTGGCTTGTTCCCACCATTCTCGGAAATGACTTTTCCGTATCGCATTGCGAAAATACTCAATCTGTTGTTGATGTGTCATATCTTTAGTCTCCTCATAGATTCGACTCTGCGCTTCTCGCTTTATAGCAATGCAATCAAACTCCTTTTTATTCATTTGGTTCATCGTAGTTTACCTCTTTTGGTGAAATAATCGTTAGTATACCATAACCATTTGCAAGGTTAATTTGGTTGTATGCACGCATTTTGTCAAGCCGAACGATATGACGAAAATTCCACGACACAATTGCATCGGCTCGAGCAACCGTAGCCGCAGCAACGTGTGTTGCATCGTCACTCCAGCGAGGAGAAACAATGTTAGCAGAAAGATAAGCGTCGCGCAAGGAAAGTATTTCGGGCGTCAGTTCAATTCTTTCGAGGGTATCGCTTGGAATAGAAAACAACACATCTTGCACACGAGTAGGGGCGTTAAGAATTTCCTGTACGACAACTTCACTTATCAAAACAGTTATTCGTTTGTTGCGAGCATATTCAATAACACGCCTTGAATCGTCTTCATATTTTGGATCATAGTATCCTCCGATCACAGAGGAATCAAAGTATATCCGCTCTTTTCTTAAAATTGCCATTGAAATCCTTTAACAAGTAAATTTACTCTCCTAATATATCAATTTGCGTGCCTTTTGCCAAACTATTTTTAACATATTGTTTTCTTACACCATAGATAGGATTGAAACGCAATTATTGTTATTTCTTTTCTCTGTTTAAATATATTTCTACAGTAAATCTTCGTTTCAGATATGAACGCACACCGCAGTGCAATACGCCAGGACGATTTCTCCGCGTCAGCGTCCTGAAAATATACTATGAATTGTTCAGATAATCAATAGGTATATCGAAAATAAATGTTATCATTTGATTATCTCAAACTTCCTATCCAATAACCACATTCGAATGCTTCCCACATTCGAACAGCAAAAGTATCAGCATCTTTAACCGAGACGTATTCTCCGAGAGAAACACGGAAATGATTATTTGCCTCAACAACAGAAGCTTGAAAACCAGCTTCATTCCATCGCGCAACCTCATCTTCAGCGGGCTGCTTCACTACATAAGAGGCGATATAAACCGTGTAATTCCCCGAGGTAATTGGCTTTTCTATCTCTTGAATTTTCGGAAGTTCAACCACCTGTGCTGGTGGTACTGTTTGAATAGGTTGTTCGATAACAGTTGCTGGTAAGGACTCAGGTGATGATTGATCCGTGCTCGTTGTCTCAGTTCCACCTTTATAAACAAAGAGATATAGTAACAAAATCACTGAAGAAAGAACGAGTAAGATAAAAATGGTAAATAGCACATATCGAACAACGGTTCTATCTTCTTTTGGCGTATGAAGAATCGGCGGCGGCGTTAGCTTTTCTTCGCTTGGGAAATCTTCTTTATCTTTAATGTTTAATGGCATTGAATTTTATTAGAGACTGGTTGAATAAATTTACAATAATATTTTCATTTATTCAAGAATTGTTCGGGAAAATATTAATCTTAATGACAGTTACAAAATTTACTACGCGGGTGAGCGACCATAGTGGTTCGAATTTGTAAGATCCGGAACAACGAGATTTCCATCTTCACCGCGAAACTCTCGTCTGACTTCAATTCGCCGTCTGCGACCAGTGAAGAGCTTTCTATAAATTCTTGCCCCCTCGGGGTCTCTCCTTACTTGCAACGCACCTAACGTCCAAGCCCACTCGTTAAAACCTGTACGAAGGGTGTTATCAGAGTCTTCCCACCTTTCCTCTTCCCACGCATTCTGCAAGTCTTGTAGAAAATCATGATTACGCTCGGGTCTATCGGCGTAACCTAAATACATTGGAAGTGATTCAGGGTCATAACGCTTGCGATATTTTCTATCTCTTAACATTGTTCGCCATTGCTCATCTGAGGCAATATCTGGATATTTTTCTTGGAACCGTGCAGTACATGTCGCTTCATTCGGTTCACGTGTGCCGGTAACGTAGAAATAAAAGAATTCTATAAAATACTCTTGGGCAGTTACGTTCCCATTCCTACGCTCATATGAATACCATTGAATATATTTAGGTGCATAAATATTTGAACGACCACCGAAAAGGTTTCTTATCTCGTCCAGTAATTCTTGACTATTACCAAGAGCACACCCACGAATAACAATAGTAGATTCATTGTCAAGTTGTGAGTTATCTGGTGCTGCTAACCTTTCATCCTCGGCATTATCTCTAAGCATTTGAGGAATTACATGGCGCGCTCTGGAATCACTACGGAAGAGTTTAATTAACCACTCTAATTCATTACCATGACTTACAATGTTTACCTGTCCCCATAATCCATATCCCAAACGCTCTGATTCAGTGCGAAGATATGCAAGGATCTCTTCAGCACTTGAACGATCAAATCGCCCATCAGCATTTATTTGCCAGTAATGGGATGCAGCAGTAAAATATCCACCGCTTCCAGTAATAAATGAGATGATGGGCCTATCCTGGACAAAATTACGGACGAATACAGGTTGAGAAGTCCGATACGTTTTTCGACGACCATCGATTCTCCCAGTTCCTTCAAGTTGGATCTCAAAAATGCCCTGCTCCCGTTCATTACGGTCGCTAGGGATTGCGAGTTCATAGATTGTGTCTTCTGGTTCTCCATCAAGATGTACTCGTAAAACTGGTGCACCTTCCGTGGCTCTACCTTGACGAGAAATCGCACCAGTAAATTGCCCGGCAACAATTTGACCTCTGAACTCTACAATAAAATCATCTCTACCTCCACCCGATTCTGTCACTGCTTCTCGTCTCCTTCCCCACCGATCAACTTCTTTCAGAGTTAAAACAACATCATTAGCGCTATCAGGAGAATCGAAACTAATCGTAAGAGTTTCTGTTATATTGTTGAGGACCCCAGGATTGAGTATTGCATGGAACTCACTCATTACTTACATCCTCCCATCCTTCCTGATCGATTTCTCGCAGCACGATTTCTTCCTCACTTTCTTCGTCTGTGCTTAACTGGTCCAGATTCTCATAAGATTCTTCTTGAAACAGAAAATATTCAGGTATTCTCATGATACAACGCGTTATATGTTGTGGAGTTGAGGGGATTACTGTTGAAAAACCTCCCTCAATATCAAGACGATAATCTCCCGGTGGAATATTCTGATACTCAATTAAACCATTTTCATCAGTTCTTCCCTCCACAACACAATTGTTAGGAAGATGAATACGATAGGATTTATTTGCAATGGGAACAGCACCCGAATTACTCCTCAATAAAAGCGAAATATGACTTAATTTAGTTCTTAAGATCAATGTATTCTGGGCATCTATATCATTAGTACTTAGAGCAATATTTACTTCTGGTGGATTCATGCTAAAACATGTAAAACACTAACATCCATATACCTCATTTAATTTTGAACGTGTTTCTTCATTTAATTGACCGTTCGGTGTTAATCCATTTTTTCTTTGAAATATCTTTATTGCTGCCTCGGTGTGTGGCCCGATGATACCATCAATCGAACCACAGCGATATCCTAAATTTGTGAGTCTCGCTTGCACCCCCGTAATTTCTTCAATTGGATCAAGAGAGTTTATTTTTAACATCCAGGTATAATTATCACCTAAAACATTTTGTTTAATCACAGTTAACTTACCTTCTGTGATATTCGAAGGAACCTTATTTTCGAGTAACCCTTTATCGTTTGTATTACCTTCAAAATTTGCATTGCCTACCTGTAATTTGTACGGCACATTTGCGAGTGGATTTCCACCCTCATCTTTAAGAATTATTCTCAAATATGTATGTTGTATTTTAAGTTTAATTTTTATTTTCTTGCCAGTTTCGATGTTTTCGACTTTTGATTTTATATCCGGAATAATAATTTTATCACCGGGGAAAATTATATTTGGATTTGGTCGTTTATTCTTGAACTCTCGATTTTCAGGATATTCATAGATTATTTTCCAACTATAGAAGCCATATTTTTTCGCAATACCTGCTAAACATTCGCCCTGCTTTACTATATGTGTCGTTGCCATAAGTTATTTTAAACCCGAACAATTATTTCACTGCATCCCAATCATTTCCATCTAACTCAGGAAAAGTGATTTTGCAATTTCCGCTATCTATATTCTCAACTCGTATTTGACCTTTTGAATCGGTAACTCCTTTGCGTTTTGACCCATCCGGTATTTCTATCTCGTACTTTTCGCCTATCATCGGTTTTCCATCTTCATCTGTTACTTCTACTTCAATCCAATCAGTTTTCTTTTTTTCTTCTTTTTTAGATGATTTCTGTTCAGATTTTTTTGGAGGTGGAGATGAGGTTTTTTTCTCGCTCGCTTTCATTTCCGGTTGAGTCGGCACAGCGAACGGCGGCACAATGACAGGTGGTGCGCCAGGCATCACTTCACCAATCAAAACAGTTGGACATCCGAGAACGATTGTTCCACCGTGTGCGCAAGTATCGCCCATTCGCGCAGCGGGTTTTCCACCAATCATCACACCGGTTGAGCCTTTAAGAATAGTATCCGGTGGGCCCACACATGTTGCCATATCGCCCATAACAGCGGCAGGCAAACCTCCAATAAGTACGACCGGAACTCCAGGTCCCGTAATAGGACCACCAACATGTGGAACTGGTGGAACACCCGGTGTTACCATCGGGCATACGTGCATGTCGCTTATACGTGCGGCTGGCTGGCCCATGAATGGCTCCGTTGTAGCTCGGTTGATTTCAGATTGTAGATTTTAGATTTTGGATTAAACAATAACATCGTCTTCCTTTTTCTTGCTCTTTTTTTCTGGTTTCGGAAAAGTAATTTTATCTTCTCTGGTTAAATCTACAATATCTTTTTTTAATAATCCATTTTCCAGTGAGAATAGTAAAGCAAATTTTGAATCACTGTCTTCTACTATAAACATATCAATAGGACCAAAAAACTCTTTAAGCTGTTGGGTTGTGCAGGTTGGGAGAAACACTCTCAGCACACGTGGGTCATAGAATCTGAAATAAAGTTTATTCCCATCTTCATCTTGCACAATCAAAAAGTGCCGGAAGTGTTTGTAAAGTTCAGCGAATGACACTTGTGCTGAAATAAATATCCCATCACTTTTTCCCCAACCATTTTCAAAAATCCATTTGTAAAATTCTGTATTTACATTACACAAATAAGGACCAACTTCTTCAAGCTCCTCTTTGCTGACACCACGATAAAGTGATGTGGATTCTTTCGATAAAGATCGCGCTTCTTTCAGCTGTTCACCGAGTTGTGAACCATCGACGATACAAAATACAATAATATTTTCAATGGTGCTGCTGATTGACATTCCTGTCCTTTCGATGCCTTATTTGGTTACTATTTCGAATTCAATTCGATTGGAAACATAATCACCTATCGACGCCATTATCCAATACTTCCCCGGCTTATTTAAGAATTCACACATATGCCATGCGTTTACGTTAAAGTATCCACCTTCACGATAAGTTGGATCATCTTTCTGAGCAGATTGAATAGGCATGGGATTTATGTTACTAGCATCTTGCAACATGTGGGAACAAATATCAGGTTCATCTCTTCGAACAACGATCAGCATGATTCGAGTTAATGGCAAACCTTCCGCTTTACGGATATCTTGCTGGTTGAGATTGTAAGCACCATGAACAATAACAGGTTCTCCTTTTTTAAATATCAGGGTTGAAAGTACAAGTGCTACCCCGAGATTTTCAACGGTCGGAGAATTCTTGTGGCGTGTATAGTTAGGTAAATTTAATGTATCCTGTTTTATTTCCTGCTCAATACGATTCTTCGGATTCTTCTGACCCGATGTTTCGTCACTTAATGTTGAACATGATGCGTTGTTCACAAAAAGAACGGCACCAATCAAGATTAGGCGGGCAAATATAAATCTTTTCGTACAATTGTAATAAAGCATACTTTATCTCTCTGTTAAGATTTCGAATTCTATTCGATCCGAAGCGTAATCATCCATAGAAGCCATTACCCAATATTTCCCAGGCTGATTTAGAAGTTCACACATTTGCTTCAAATCGATGTTGAAATATCCGCCCTCTCGAAATTTGGGGTCGTCTTTTGCTCCGTGCGGAATATATAATGGTATTATGTTACTACCATCCTGTACTACATTTGTCCAAATGCCCAACTCATCTCTTCGTACTACTAAGAGCACGATACGTGTTAAGGGTGCTCCTTGTGCTCTACGGATAAGTTGTTGATTTATTTTATAAGCCCCATGAAGGACGACCGGTTGACTCTGTTTGAAAGATTTCACAGTCATCTTTATCTGTACACCCATATCTTCAATTGAAGGTGATTCAGGACAACTGGTATAATTGGGTAATGTTAGTGTTGGCATTTTTATTCTCTATAAATTTTTATTAAACCTCTATCGTGGAAATTTCCAAATTGAATTCATTACTGAACGCGACATATCTTTTTCACGGAGAAACGTCCGGCATCCTGGATCACCAACTGATTCATCGTGAAAATCTACGGGTCTTCCAACATAACCCTGATACCACATCACGCAATTGTTGAATGAACAATGATGCGCGTTTGTAGCAGATTTCCAAGCTAAAGAACCATACACAAGGCCTAAAGCGTGACCGGGTTCATGTGTCCCAGTACCTGCCATAGCAGTTTCAATCTGTGCAGCAGTGTATGCTTCATCCATCGATCCGCGGCAAATCATGAGATGAAGATTTGCGCCACCCCAACCATTGTATCCTGGTGCATTATAATATTTAATCTTAACTTCTACAGGATTTGGGGCAGTCGGGGCAATACCTGTATCGGTAAAATCAATCTTTAATTTTGTATAACCGGTGGCATTCACGCGTGTTACTTTACCTGCTGGAAAGTCAATGATCGTGCCGTCTGCTTTTTTATATTTTGCTTCGATCAACCAATTTGCGCCACCAAAATCGAACGGTCTGAAGTATGGATTGTCAGGTGTTTGAGTAATAGCATCACAATTTAAAGTAGCATTTTTCTCTTCACGATTTGCCAATGGGCAGAGGTGATCTATGATTGAGTAATGAATTTTCCAAGGTACACCATCGCTGCTGCAATATTTATCAGCCCATTTATAACCTTCTTCATGCGTGTCGAAGTTATCTTTGTAATCACCTTGATCTCTTGTCGCACAACTTTCCATCTCTATGAATGCTTTTTTATAAGAATTAGTAATTTTGGTGATCGTTCCTGCAGGAATTTCTAATTTTCCACCTGCCGTTTTCTTCATTTCAGCAATTTCATAAAAAATCTTCTTCCATACTTTGTATGGTCCAGCACCAATGCCTCCGGAATAATCCGGCTCGGTGGTTGCGTAGATTGTAAATTCATCCCCGCCATATTGCGATAAATAGAATTTCACGACCGGAGTCCAACCTTGTGCGTCAGTGGTAACATCTTTTTTCATAACACCCGATCCCGCTGAATCAAATCCCGTTTTTCCTGATCCCGATAAATTTGCTCGATTTTGGCTGCTGGCATTACAATAAAAAAAAACTTTCCATCCAGAAAGGGGCACATTTGGGTCCCCATCAATAGATATGACCTTCACTTTTAATTGAATGCATCTCCCATATTCCGGATGCATATTACTTGTATCAGCAGTTTCATCAAGGTTGATGTATTGGTTTCGAGCATTTAAAACATTAGAAATACGATCAGTACCAGCCCGCGTATATACCTCAACTATTTTCTCAACTTTAACAACTTGTGATAAGGTCAAACTGAGATGATTTGTGCAGCCACTTTGAACATTAATCGAATCTTCTACAGGGCAAGGAATATTAGAATTTTCTGGAGCATAATTATCTTTCCAAGCTTTCACCAAATACTCACCAGCTGATATTGAACCGAAATCTACAATTCCGTTTGCATCTGCTATCCTACTTTGTCCTGAAGGACCATCAATCTCAGTTGAAGCATTAACAACAGCATTTCCATCTTTTGTTATTATCTTTACAATTAAACCACCTACAAACGGACATGGTTCAATGGTATCTCCTACTTGAGGTCCTGGCATTGCTTAAGTCTCATTAAGTTGTTTTGAATAATTTGCTAATCGTCGCGCTTTCATCGTACCACTTATTGTTTTATTTCTTAATATTTCCGATGCCCATGCACATTTAGAATTCATATCAAAATCATTGCCATATATTATCATACATTCAAGGTACTGCTGTACATCGTCCTCGATTTTAATTTCGTACTGGGCTGCCTTGGCAATTCCATCCTCAATCATTTGATGCAATTGTTTATTATTCATTACTTTTGTTTTATCTGGATATATTTCTCTAAGGTGTTTTTC
>JASEHD010000027.1 GCA_030019075.1 Bacteroidota bacterium | reverse complement strand
TACCACCGGTAGCCCTTTTATTCAAATCTATTATCTAAAAAACGGTCAACTTGAGAGTATTAGTAATAAAATTAATTAACCGAATCATTAACATTTTAGGAGAAATATCATGAAAAACTCTTTACTATTTCTAATCGCTTCATTCCTGATAATTACAGGATGTGAAAAATCGGCTGTTGAACCGACACCAGGACCTGGCGAATTGAAGTTATATCTCATAGATTCTCCGGGTGAATACGATGAAGTTAATATCGTTGTTAACCGGGTCGAAGTTCATAAGTCAGATACGGATACTACTACCGGCTGGTCTGTAATAAACAACATAAAAGCCACCTACGATTTATTTAAACTCAGGAACGGTGCGAGTTCTATTTTAGGAAACGCAAAACTCACTCCCGGGCATTATACACAACTCCGCCTCATGATCGATAGTGGAAGCAACGTAGTTGTGAACGGAATAAAATATAATCTTGTAATACCGAGTGGAATGGAAAGTGGTTTGAAACTTACTCATGCATTTTGGATCGAAGCTGACAAGCTATATGAGCTAACACTCGATTTCGATGCAGAGCGCTCAATTAAAAAACTTAGCAATGATTACAAACTTCAGCCAACAATTCGGGTACAAGCGAATATAGTGTCAGGAACTATCTCTGGAAAGATTATGCCCTCCGACGCAAATGCATTAATCGAAACAACAATCGGCAACGATACAATTGCAACTCTTCCCGATACTACCGGATTCTTTAAGTTGATGGCTTTACCTGAAGGAAGTTACTCTGTTAAAATTACTCCAAACAATACAAATTACAGAGATACGACAATTACCAATGTCGTTGTCGTCAAGCAGCAAGATAAAAATCTTGGTACGATAACACTTCCAACGAATTAAAGTCTGTCAGTTATTATAGATTATCCTGAGGATTTCATATCCTCAGGATATTTTTGTAGAGTCGCTGTTGGGTTAAAGCTATTAATGCTGATGCAGTATCTTTTCACTTTCAATCTTTTTTGAGAACACAAAGAAGTACCCGGCAGGTTTATCTGAAAGATTTTTTATTTCGTGCTTGGTTTCAGGTGGAATAAACGTTATCTCTTTGTTTTAATTAACCATCTTTGAAGTATCAATACCGCTACAACCAAAATTCCGAATGTGCAAACTATTGTTGCGCCTGTTGGAAAATCTAAAACCACCGAAAGATATAGACCGACTAAACTTGTCAAACTGCCGAGCGCCCATCCTAAGATTAACCGTGTTCTCAATCTATTTGACAGAAGCATCGCGCTAACGGCTGGAACAATTAAATAAGAAAAAACCAATAAAACCCCCGCTATCTCTACCGATGATGTTACTACAATCCCGAAAGATACGTAGAATAAAAAGTCCCATAACCGTATCGGAATATTTTGTTTTCGTGCTTCTTCGGGATGCAGAGAAATCAACAAGAATTTTTTTCTATAAATAAAATGAAATAATCCTATACCGGCATAAAGTATCGCCATCTTAATGATTTCCGACCATTCAACAAACATGATGTTGCCAACGAGCATGTATTTTATATGCTCTGCCTCAGAAGGCGCTCTGTTAAGAGCCAAGATTGAAAGCGCCGCCGAAACCGCATACACAATTCCGATTATAGCTTCCTGAGATACCTTTCGTTCTTTCAAACGTGTTAGCGAGAAAATGGTGGCGCCTACAAATGTAAACCCAAGCGAAAATAAATAAGCAGTCGTGCTGTGAAGTTCCATTCCAAGAAGGAAAGCAACGATCGCGCCTAACGCGGCTATTTGCGCTAATGCTAAATCGACAAAAATCACCTCTCGCTCGATGACATGAATCCCCAAATAAGCATGAATACCTGTTAGTATCAAACATGCGAGGAATGGTAATAACATAAACTCGAGCATTGTATTCTCCTTACTTGTCCTTTAACGATTCCACTAACTTATTGATGTTGTAATCGAACAAATCTAAATAGGTATCAATTCCATCTAATCCGCCAATAGATGGGGATAACACAACAACCTTCGAATAGGATTTCGCTGCTATCGACTCAGCAACTTTAAGATTAAAATACGGTTCCATAATAATTACCTTAACTTTTTCATTCCGAATATTTTCAATCAAAGAAATTACATGGGAAGGGGTCGGTGGAATTCCCGGTTTCGGTTCAACAAAATCGACAAGTTTTAAACCAAATCGTTTAGCAAAATAGGGCCAGGAATTATGATACGTTACTATCTTCGAACCGGCAAAGGGCGCCATCTTGTTCTTCCATACTGCGATTGCAGAATCAAGTTGATGCAGGTATTCCTTATAATTATTTTTGAAATATTCTGCATCGGATGGTAATTGGGCGGAAAGATTTTTTAGAATTGTTTCCAAAATTGGTTTAGCATTTTCAGGGTCGAGCCAATAGTGGGGGTTTCCGTAAATATGAATGTCGCCCATACTTGCATCAACCTTACCGGTTGGAATTTCTAATTTTTCAACTTTTTCCGAAGCATCAACATAACCGCTGCTACCGTATATTATTTTTGAATTCCTTGAAGCATCGATCAAGCTCTGTATCCACATATCCAAATCCATTCCAACTTGCACCAACACATTCGCATTCTTTACCTTCATAACCATCGAAGGCCGTGGCTCGATGAAATGCGGGTCTTGATTTCCTTTTGTCAAACTCACCACATCAATCTTATCCTTCCCAATTACTTTGATTAAGTCAGCTGAATCAGCGGTGGTAGTTACTACTTTTAACTTCTCAGAAGTAAATACCAACGGGGGAAGTAGTAAAGTTACTACAAGAGCATATAAAAATACTTTAATCATAATAAAACCTTATTCATTTTAATGTATGACTGTGTGGTCCGATACCACAAATTAAATTAAGAAAAACGGCATCCGATTTCGATAGAAAATTATGTCCGTATTGGAGGCGTATCATTGTTGTCTCAGTGAGATGGTTTGTAACGATGCCGGAGAGGGCGTTAGATTTTACATATTCTGGTTCTGGGACAGCATTTTCTGCCCAATCGTACAGAACGCCAAATTCCCAGTACTTACTCGGCTTGTAGCCCGCATAGTTATAGAAACTCCATCGCTTAAGTTCACCAACAGGTATTGTTCTTCTTAGATTGAAGATTTCTGTTTGAAAAATAAATCTTTCGAATGCCGAGGGCCAATATTTGAACGTTACATCAGCGCCAAAAATTTTTGCATCGTCACGATGGTCTTTATAATGTGAGCCGTTCCCGAACGCAGCGCTACCGCCGATTTCTAATTCAGAATTTTCGGTGGTTGAAAAAGATGTCCAAAGACGTGAGTGGATAATTTTATTCGCTAAGCTGAATTCCGTTGGCTCTTCAACGAAAGCAGCCGACGTATCCACACCTGCATGTTGATGACCACCCGCTATCCACCATGCACCCATGCTGATTTGCGTAAAGAAAGGTAAAGGTAAAAGATATTCTGCGGTAATTCCTTCAGAATTAAATCCATGCCCGCCAAAAATATTTGTGAGTGAAATAGGTAAATCAACGTACGATCTTTCGTGCGGATGGAGTCTGTTTACTTTGCCAAAATCAACAAGCATCTTTCCGACCTTCAAGTTTAAGCCATCAGTTATATTCAGAAAGTGTGCGTATGCTTCTTCAACATCAAGTTCGATCTGGTCGCCATGTCGGTGCAGTGCTAAAAAAATATCTGCACGCATTTGTGGATAGATGTATCCCTGAAAAGCGAGCTCAATTTCACGGACAAATATTTCCGGACTCTTTTTATCGGAAACAGTTCCAAGAAAATCACCGATGATGCTTATATCTGGCAAATTACTTGGTGTGCCTCGCATCCCGGGTGGAGGTGCAATTCCGGTATCTACTAGCGCTGAGTGATTGTAAACTTCGTCATACTTTCTTTGTTGTTGATTATTTCCTGTGTTCGACGTTAATATTTGTCTCTCTTGCCCAAATGAAAATGACGCAAGAAAGAATATGATAAAAATGAAGAAAGCTTTCATAGTATATTCCTTCTCTAATAAATAAATATTTTATCCTGCAATCTGCAGGACTTGGTGAAAATTGTTTAGAAAATGTGAAGTGTTAAATCGAGGGTGGAGCCCGAGAAGAATATCTATTGGTCGTGGATGGAGATAGAGGATTTTCGTTGATATCAGTGTATTGAAGGAGCGAAGTTACAGGCACATGCATGGCTGTACTTGTAGTAATTACGGTTGAACCTAAAACGATATGAAAAATACACGCAGCACAATTGTCATGAACCTTCGTGTCGGCGCGGTGATCGTGAGCAAGTTCAAATCCGGATTCAGCGAGAAGTAATATCGCAATAAAAAATACCAGCGCTATTTTAAATAGGACGATTCTTCCGTTGTTTGATTTGCTGTTTATATACACAACATAATATAGCTAAAGTATAGGTTAGGGGCAAGGAAAACTTGGTTTATACCGATTGCATAGTTTTCCGAAATTTTTCTTACATTTATACGAATGAATTTCTCGCTCAATATACAACCACGATATATTATTGCTATGGCTGTAACTGTTGCAGCACTGATGATCATTTCTGCAATTGTGGAGTTTAACCAAAGCCGCAATGAAATTTTTAACCTATTAATAATTCTCAATTAATCGCTTCAGCGATTTATTTCTAAGAAGGATATTATAATGAAATCAACAAAAAAGATCGGCAAATCAACAAAAGCAATCCATGCAGGCAATTCTCATCTTTCGGAAATAGGCGAAGTCTCGATGCCGATTTTTCAAAGCTCAACTTTCGCATTCCCAAGCGCTGATGAAGGCGCCGCGCGCTTTGCCGGTACAAAACAAGGATACATCTACACACGTTTGGGAAATCCAACCATTAACGCGCTTGAAGAAAACGTAACCGAACTTGAAGGCGGCTACAAAGGTTTTGCAACTGCAACCGGTATGGCGGCAATAACTACAGTGTACACTGCCCTGCTTCATCAAGGTGCGCACGTAGTCAGCTCCGAAACCGTTTACGGTCCGTCACGCGTTGTGCTTGAAACGATTTATGCAAAGTACGGCGTCGAATCTTCATTCGTCGATACATCGAATCTTGATAACATCAAAAAAGCAATCCGACCAAACACGAAAATGATTTTTATTGAAACACCCGCAAATCCGACCATTACTATCACCGATCTCAAAGGTGCTGCCGATATAGCACATCAACATAAACTCCCCCTTGTTGTTGACAATACCTTCGCAAGCCCGTATCTGCAACGCCCGTTTGAATTCGGAGCGGATATCATCGTACACAGCTTGACGAAATTCCTCAACGGTCACAGCGATGTGGTTGGAGGAATGATTGTAGTTAAAGATGAAAATTATTACAAGATGATCCGTCCCACTTTCACTTCCTTCGGCGGAACTATGGATCCTCATCAAGCGTGGCTCGTCTTGCGCGGCATACGAACATTAGGTCTGAGAGTAGAAAGAAGTCAGGAGAATGCGATGAAGCTTGCGCAATTCCTGATAACTCACCCAAAAGTTTTATGGGTAACATATCCCGGCTTACCCGAACACCCGCAGTATGAGATTGCGAAGAAGCAAATGGACGGTTTCGGGGCTATGATTGCGATAGGCGTTAAAAACGGTCTGGAAGGCGGCAAGATAGTGATGAATAATGTTGAAATTTTTACACTTGCGGTATCGCTTGGCGGAGTAGAATCGCTCATCGAGCATCCCGCATCCATGACTCATGCCTCAGTATCGAAAAAAGAAAAAATAAAGGCAGGCATTAGCGATGAACTCGTGAGAATAGCGGTTGGCTGTGAAGATTACGAAGACCTTCGCAACGATCTCGATCAGGCGTTGAATAAGATTCTATAAGAGTAAGAAACGTCAGATATCTATCTAACGATATATTCGTACACACTTCTTCCCTCACCATAGTACGAATCATAAACATGCTGATAAACATAATCGCATTTCTGGGAATAGATATCCCTTGTATAAATCTGTGGGAGTTTGTCCAAAATGTTTTCAATACAAATTCTAACATTCGCACGTGACTGCTGTTTCTTTCTCCAATCAAGGACAAGCTTCTCACGCTTGAGCGTTTCGATTAATTCTTTGGCTACCTTTTTTATTTCTTTCTCTTAAATTTGTGTTAGTTTCATATCTGGTTTTGTGAGGATATCAAATAAGGTCAATTCCTCTTCGTTTAATCCTTCGGCTACACCGCGCCGCTCTTCCTCATTTAAGGTTTTTGCAAATTCAACTAACTCATTAAAGAACTGTTCAACATTAGCCGATCCTGAGTTGTACTCATCTATCATCTTTTGAAATTGTTCAAGGTAATTTATACGGTTTTTGTTTAAACGAATCATCATCAGGAGCCGAGCATTTATAGCACCCTTTAATCGCTCGACTTCAATATGCTTTCTCGATTTCTCAAATTTCGCTTTGAGTGCTTCGAAGTCTATCTTGGATAAGTCAATAACATTCTTACCGTACTCACCTTGCTCGTGTATGATATATCCTTCGGCAGCTATCGAGCCATCCAAAACGGCTTCTACTGCTTTCATAACATGGGAAATATCGGCGGGAGGTGACAAGGATCGTATCTTTTCTGCAATAACTCCGATTAATAAAACTTTCTCAACGAACTCTGTAGCTTTAGGGTCAGGTAACATGGCTTTGTAAAGGGACTGTACTGATAACGCCATAGACATGTATTTCTTCTTTGATTCTTCGTTCTGTAATATCGCATCAACAGCATCATCTATAAGTTTTATCTTTGGGAAGGCATCAGCAGAAATAATTTTACCAAGGTCAATCTTTCGTTCTTTAAAGTATTCCTCGACTTGCTCAATTCCTTCCCTGAGTTCTTCAACAAGTTTCTGTTTATCCTGAACAGGTGATTCACCAGGTAATATACCACCACCTGATACCGAGCCATATATTGCAAGCGCTTTCTGTAAGTTACGAAACACACCGACATAATCAACGATTAAACCAATGCGCTTATCTTGATAAACTCTGTTTGCGCGGGCAATGGTCTGCATGAGGGTATGATTCCTCATCGGCTTATCGAGATAGATTGTAGAGCAGGATGGCACATCAAAGCCCGTCATCCACATTGCACAGACGAAGACAATACGGAATGGATCTTTCGGATCCTTAAACTTAACATCCATCTCCTCCGTTACCATCCGTCTTCGGTGTGTCGCAATATCCAAACCCTTATCTCTGAACTCCTGAATTTCATTTTGAGATTGAGAAACCACAACTGCCATATCAGTCTCTTGCATGAAATTTATTTTATTCTGAAGGTCTTCTTTCTGCTTGTCATCTATGGCAGCACTCACCTTTACACGCAAATCATCAATATATTTTCCCCACTGCTTTTTAACCTTATTATACATCTTAACGGCAGTTGCTTTATCAATTGAGATTACCATCGCTTTACCGGAATAGCCACGACCCATAAAGTGTGCGACGATATCCTCGGCAATCTTTTCTAAACGGTCATCCCTTGTTATGAGATGATATTCTCTTGAAAACTCACGCTCTAACTTCTTCTCCTGCTCTTCATCGAGCATCGCATTTTCAATAACGTTTTGTATATCGTCATTCAGATCTTTATTGGTAAGCTGCAGTTCTGGAATACGATTCTCGTAATAAAGCGGGACAGTGGCTTTGTCATCTATTGATTGCTTGAAATTGTATATACTGACATAATCACCAAATACTTGCTTGGTTCTTTCTTCACCTATCATCAAAGGTGTTCCTGTAAAACCGATGAATGCAGCATTCGGTAGAGCATTTCGCATATTGAGTGCCATTATATCGTACTGGCTGCGATGTGCTTCATCAGTAATTACAATAATATCTGAACGATCCGAAATCATCGGATACGTTTTACCGGGATCGGTATGAAACTTCTGTATTAGTGTAAAGAGGTAACGATGATCTTCTTTTAATAATTGCTTCAGATGTTCACCGCTATCTGCTCTTACTCGGTCTTCTGCTTCGGTTACAACTCCGGCATTGGCAAAGTTCTTATAGATTTGTCCATCGAGCTCGTTACGGTCTGTAACAACTACGAACGTATAATTGCCGGGAAGTTTACGCATAACCTTTTGAGCAAAGAAGACCATAGAATAACTTTTTCCGCTGCCTTGTGTGTGCCAGAAGACCCCTAAGCGACCACGATTATCTTTTATATCCCTGACAGCTTCGAATGCACTATTGACTCCAAGGTGCTGATGGTTTTTTGCAACCATTTTTACAAGACCACCCTTCTCGTCGCTGTAGAGAATAAAGTTTTCTAAAATATCGAGCAAGCGTTTTGGTTCGCACGTAGCACGGATCATCGTCTCAAGCGAGATAACTCCTTCTTCACCTTCGCTGTTTATCTTCTTCCAATCTGCAAAGTGTTCCCATTGAGAACTGATAGTTCCTATTTTGCTTTCGCTTCCGTTTGAAAGTATGATGAAGCCATTATACCAGAATAGTTGTGGGATTGTATCTTTGTAATCTGTGAGATTGCCATAAAAAGCATTCTCCAAACGCTTGTGCATTGCTTTCAATTCAATAAATACAAGCGGTAAACCATTTACAAAACCGATAAGATCTGCACGACGTTTATACATATCGCCCGTAACCCAGAACTGCGAGGCAAGGAAGAAATCATTCTCTTCAGGATGATCCCAATCTATTACACGGACACGTTCCTGTACTTCTTCACCGTTCCGATTTCTGATAGTTACAGTAATACCATCTTTGAGTAACTTATATATCTCTCGATTAGCGTTTACAGGATTGAGCGAGCTTCTATCTGTCAAGAATTCCTCAATGGCAAGATGAATGGCTTCTGAAGATAATTCTTTATTTACCCCGAATAATTCGGGGTTGAGTTTTTGTAAAGCAGGACGGAGACGGGAGATTAAAACTACTTCAGAAGAAGTTTCGCGACGGAGCGTTCCGTTGGTGCCAAAAGTTTCATAAAAACAATTTGCTGTTTCCCAACAAATTTCGTCAAAAATCGCAATTGCTGGCTGCTCAACCAATTTATCTTCTGTATAATATTCCATTTATATAAAAAATTTGACTTTTGTCTAATTGATCTTTATATTTTTACAGACTCATTTACCACGTGTGAAAAGAGATCTTGCGCCGTTCTGCTAAAACAGAGCGGCGTTTGCATTTTATGGTATCCGTTCATCATACCTGCGTTGTAAATCTCTTCGTTGAGTTTTTGTAAAGCCGGGTGAAGACGTGAGATTAAAACTATTTCTGATGGAGTTTCACGACCAAGTTTACCATTCAAGCTAAAGTTTTCATAATAACAATTAGCCGTATTCCAGCTAATTTCGCTAAAAATGTTAATTAAAGACTGTTCCACTAATAAATTTTCTGAATAGTTTTGCATTATCGGCTCACTAAAAGCTTGACATTAGTTTAACCATTCTTTATATTATGATTAGTTGATCTACCAAGTGTAGATAAAGTTATCAATAGGAATTTAATATCTCATCTGCCCATGGCAGAAGGAGTTGGGCCGTCGGTCACGTCGGCCTTTTTTATTTTATAAACCGTTTAATACTCGCTTTCCATATTTCTTTTGAAGCTTATTTTTATAATCCTCATACTCAATCCAGTATGAAGTAATTATTCTGCAACCACCATCTTTATATTTTTTCAATATTAAAAGATAATCATAATTCCTTAACCATATATATGTATGGATGTCACCGTCGCCTTCCTCATAATTCCAAATTAATATTTCGTGATCTGTATAATGTTCAATAATCGGTCGTGCCCATGGCAGTCTCTCACTTCGGCGAAAATCAGGAAGGCGTTCCCTTGTCGTTTGGTCTTCTCGTGATGTTAAATGCCAGAATATTTTTAACTTTCCATTCTCTATTTCAGGAAAATACCATATCTCTTTACCAAAAAGAATGGGTCGTGACTCAACAAAGTCTTTCTTGAAGACTTCATATAGGAGATCATAAGTATTATTGGTCCAAGGTTCAACCGGAAATAATTCCGGTAACCATATAGGAATTGCCATGCTATTTCACTCCCCGTGGCTTAAAGAAGAACAAATTAAATTTCTTTTCCCATAATGGAGTTGATTCTAATAATGTCCGCTTAAGACGCGCTTCCAATCGAGCAACAACAGCAGATTTTGCTTCATTACCAGCGAGATTTCTGTTTCTATAGGAAACTGCACCAATCAGTAAATCTGCTAACTGCATTAACTCGGACTCGTAGGAGTGGATATTTTGTATGTGCTGTATCATTTGCCCTGTGAAATCATACTTATCGTTGCAAAGTATGTCGCAAAGCTTGCGCACTTTCAAACGACTCTGTGTATCCTTAATATCGAGATAGATGTGGTAAGAATCATCGGGACTTAAGATTTTGTTTAATAGCGAGAAGTACATTTTATAATAAAATTCATCGTGGGACCCGAGCTTATATTTTGTATGATCCAGTTTCTGTTTATTAGTTACAAGCAATGCACGGAAATGAAGTGGTGATTCAGATAAAAACCAATCGACAACTTCTTCATAAAATGCTAATCTTGAAGCAGAAACTTTCACCCACTTTAGTTCTCCTTTTGCATTGTGTCTATTCTTTATATCTTTTAGCTCTTGTACCAATCTCGGCACTTCAAACTTTTCACACCATAAAGCTCCCTGAACCATGATGGGTTGATGATCGTTTTCAAGATGACAACTTTCATCACAATATACGTTATAAATTTGGCTCATCGATTTACCTCTTTAATATTTGTTTCCATTTCTTCCACATTCACCTCCCCGCTTATCAGCTTCGGCAGCAGCAGGTCGCGTGTGCGGCGGAGATTAGAGTTTCTTTCTATTAAATTATTAATCATTCTACGAAATGATGTAATTATTTCCTCAAATTTATTTCTAACATAGTCAGGTGGAATTACCATATTGACATCCGTAATAACTCCTGCACTTGCACTTTTTCGTGTGGTTCCAGTGCTTGCTCCAGTAATATATCCCTGATAAGCATTTGATATCAAATAATAAAAAAGATAATATGTTGAAATTAAAAAGTTTTTTATTTTCAAACGAATAAGGTACGAAGCAAATACTGCATCAACTTCTTTTTCCACGATTCCAATTTTTCCAGGATCCGCCATACGAATAATTAGAATGTCACCAACGTTTAATTTGTACTTAAGATAGTCTGTCTCACTAATAGGACAATACGGAACGGAATCCCATTGAATGTAAGATGTCTTGTTAATATCCATTCCTCTCAAGTATTTTGGTCCTACTTCACTTTCACTTGCAGACTCTGTATATCCATATTGTGTTTCAACCAATGATGATAGTTTTCTTACTTCCCACCCCTTCGGAAACAGACCCCCGCCTGACCGGCGGGCAGGCTTGCCTGTCAGCTTTTTTTCTTCGGGCGTTGCTCTGCGCAGCTCAACGCCTGGAGCCCTAAACTCCACAAACCATTCCCTGTAAATCGCAGACGCCATTTCTTCCAATATTTTAATGCGACGTGTGTTGTTCTCTATAAGGTCGTCGTAGGCGGAGAGGATGGATGCGATTCTGCGCTGAGTGTTGAGAGGTGGACTTTTAATTTCAAAATCTCCTATCTTCTCTTTTGTCAATGCCTCACGTGTAGCACCCGATTGTGCTAATGCCAACAAGTGATTCTTATATATTGGGCTAATAATCGAATACAATACAAACTTTGGATCTGCTCTGTCCGGAGCGATCCTTACAATTGAAACATGTTGGTTAACTCTAGCAGGTAACACGTCTATCGGTACCATGCAACATCGAGCAACAGAAGCTCCGGTAATGTTTAGTAGTATATCATTATGTTCAACAATAACATTGGATAATCCATTTGCTTGTTCTTGATTAATAAATGCGAGTCCATCTTTTTCAAATTTAAAATCATACACATTTAAGCTACGAATCAATGTTATACCACTCTCTATGTATGAATCCTTACCACCTAAAGGGGTAGCACCACTCCCGATCTTAGTCGCAATATCTCGAAGCTTAACTTTTCCCCAACCGTTCTTCATTGCTTGTGTTGTCTCACCTTATCAGCTTCAATCGTTTGTTAACACTTTGTATATCAAATTTCGTCGGGTCGAATTCACCGCCAATCCATCCGAGCATATCTTTATGTTCCTTGTGCTTGCGGTTACCGATGGCTTCAAGAAAATATGCATATCCACCGATACCGCCGCAATCCTCAGGAGGGCACGCCATCTTACCATCTATACAAAATGGATAACTAACTTTCGGATCCGCCGGTAATAATTTTTCCACGATAGCCTCGTGCTGCCATCCATCGCCGAAATCATATATGTATGTGAATTTTGCTTTTTCACGATCTGCAACCTGACTGAGCTTTACACTTTTAGAGCTTTTCACCCTTCCTTCATAGTCGGGGTGTGGCTCGCCATACGATAGACCACCGACTATAAACTCGTAAAGATGGCAATTCTCCCAACCCATTGCTATTTGTATTATAGAATGTAATTTATGAAGTGTGCAATCCTCATAAACCTGAAATCTTCGCCAGATTACCGGCTCGGAACCTAATAGTTCAATTTTTAACTGATAAATATTTCGTGTTGATATAGAAATTATGTTTGCCATAAATTTATTCTCCATCATCGAGCAACTTTGCTACATTGTCTGCAATTTTTTCTTCTAATTCCTTCGCCTCAGCATTCAGCACTTCTAATTCCTCATTTAGTTCTTCTAACTTTTCCTTGAAATCAAAATCATCAGCCGCTTTTTCAGTCACACCAACATATCTTCCGGGATTTAAACTCCATCCCTGTGCTTCAATCTCTTTTAATGTCGCAACTTTACACAATCCTGACACATCAACATACTTACCATTAGAGAATTTCTCCTTCAACATCTTTTCACTATCGCTCATGAACTCCGGCTTCTCGCCACGATACAACCGTACAATGTTTGCAACAAACTCAATCTGCTCGGGTGTAAAATCGCGATGTGCACGGTCTATTTGCCTGTAAATATGCCGTGCATCTATGAAGAGAACTTTGTCTTTGCGGTCTGTCTTCTTTTTCCCTTTATCAAGGAACCATAGCGTGCATGGAAGCGTAACGGTATAGAAAAAGTTTGAGCCGATAGAAATAATAACATCTACTGCGTGAGACTCTATTAGCTTCTTGCGTATCTCAAGCTCAGAGGCGCGTGCATCACCGGCAGAGTTTGCCATTACAAATCCTGCACGTCCTTTCTGGTTAAGCGCACTGGCAAATATCTGTATCCAGAGGTAGTTTGCATTATCCGTCTTTGGCATCCCGAATGGAAAGCGTGGATCATCCTTTATACGCTCCTTATCTACACGGTCAACATTGAATGGCGGATTAGCCATCACAAAATCGAACTTGCCTTGTCCTGAGCTTGTTGAAGGGCCAACACAGTGATGCGGGTCTTCGTAATATGTATTGCCATCTTTAATATCGCCGGAGAGTCCGTGTACGGCGAGGTTTAATTTGCACAGACGGAGAGTTTCTGTTTTATTCTCCTGTCCATAGACAGCAATCTCATCGCTCGGTCTTTTTTTATGTCGCTCCACAAAGTGCGCACTCTGCACAAACATACCGCCTGACCCGCATGCAGGGTCGAATATGCGTCCATGGTACGGCTCAATTATCTCAACAATCAATTTTACGATTGAGGTTGGCGTAAAAAACTCTCCACCCTTTTGTCCCTCGCTCATTGCGAACTCGCCGAGGAAATACTCATAAATTTTACCGAACGTATCTCCCTCAATATCCATCGGAATGGAATTGAGAATTTTCAGCAGCTCAATCAGGATACGCTTCTCGAAGCTTTGGTAATTCTTCGGCAGAACATCGCGAAGTTCTTCGTTGTCTGTTTCAATCGCCTTCATCGCATCGTTAATCGCTTTGCCAATATCGGCACTCTCAGGAAGGTTTATGAGTTTTGAAAACCGAGACTTATCCGGCAAGGACATTACACCCATCGCCTGATAATCGGCTTTTGTAATCTGTTTGCGTCCGGTTGATTTGCCTTGTAATTGTTTCTCAGCTTGAGAAAATTTAAAGTCGGCGAATCTCAGGAATATCAGACCTAAAACTGGTGTTGCATACTCAGTTGACTTGAGTTTAGAATTTGCACGCAGTTCATCTGCCGCGCTCCAGAGTTTCTTTTCGATGTCGTTGTTTTGCATAATCCTTCTTTTATTGCTATTATCCGTTCATAATGTTTGTAGATGGATAATGAAGATATCTTTAACTTTATTTTGCATCGCATAAAACATACAAATTTTTCATTCAATTGGCAAGGGATGTAACACTCCATAAGCAGTGTTACTTGGCAAAAAAACAAATTAATCCATTAATAATCTCTCAACCTCATCTCATTTTTGAGATTGTAATTCTTTATCCTTAAATTGTGAAGTTATTAGAAAGGCTAAATTTTCATGGACGCTTTATTAATCGACAGATTGCAGTTTGCTTTCACAATCTCGTTTCATTACCTCTTCCCGCAATTAACGATGGGATTGGCATTGCTCATTGTTATTCTCAAATATTTTGCCATTAAAAAGAAAAATGAACACTATAATAACTCAGCACGTTTTTGGGCGAAGATACTTGGGATAAATTTCGTTGTCGGGGTGGTAACCGGTATTCCAATGGAATTTCAATTCGGAACAAACTGGGCAAAGTTCTCAACATTTGCTGGTGGTGTCATCGGACAAACACTTGCAATGGAAGGTTTGTTTGCCTTCTTCCTTGAATCGAGTTTCCTTGGGTTATTTTTATTCGGCGAAAAAAAGTTAGGTCAAAAGGGGCATTTCATCACAGCTATCTTGATATTCATCGGCTCATGGCTTTCCGGATATTTCATTATCGCAACAGGTGCTTGGATGCAGCATCCTGTTGGCTATGCGTTTGCACCTGATGGCTCGGTGTATCTAACAAGTTTCTGGCAGCTTCTTTTAAATTCCTGGGCATTATCGCAGTATGCTCATAACATGGTAGGAGCTGTTGTTACATCTGCATTTGTGATGATGTCTATAGGCGCATATTATCTCCTTGTAAAAAGAGATGTCGAATACGGTAAGACATTTATCCGAGTCGGTTTGATAACGGGAGTTGTTTCATCAATTATAATGCTGTTTCCAACCGGCGACTTGGAATCAAAAAACGTAGCAAAACATCAGCCAATAAAACTTGCAGCAATGGAGGGATTATTCAAAACAACAAATGGGGCAGATTTAGTTTTATTCGGTGTGCCGAATATGGAGAAACTTCAAATAGATTATTCAATTCATATCCCTAAGCTTTTAAGTTTTCTAACATATTATGATTTCGATGCTGAAGTAAAAGGGTTGGATGCATTTCCACGCGACCAATTGCCCGATAATATCCCGCTTATCTTTTATAGTTATCATATAATGATAAGTTTAGGAATGTTATTCATCGGAGTTACACTTCTTTCAGCATACTTACTTTGGAAAAAGAAGTTGTTCGATGCACGGTGGGCACTGTGGATTTTATTAATCAGCTTTCCACTTCCTTACATCGCAAACACAGCCGGTTGGATTACGGCGGAAGTCGGAAGACAACCTTGGTTAGTGTACGGATTGATGCGAACAAGCGAGGGGATTTCACCCACTGTCTCGGCAAGCAGCGCTTTATTCAGTTTGATTGGTTTCATAAGTATTTACATTATACTCGGAATTTTATTTTTGATGCTCGTTGTTCGAGTAATCAAAAAAGGTCCAGAGCATTCAGGTAAATTACATTCACACTAAGGAAGATAGACTATGGAAATATTATGGTTCATTATCGTATCGTTTATGTTAGCCATGTATGTTATTCTTGATGGCTTTGATATTGGTGTAGGAATTATTCATCGCTTGATTGGTAAAACAGAATCAGAACGGGCTTTATCTATTCGCACAATCGGACCGGTGTGGGATGGCAATGAAGTTTGGTTGTTGGCTGCGGGCGGTACGCTATACTTCGCATTCCCGAAACTGTATGCTTCAAGTTTTAGTGGATTCTATCTTCCTTTAACGATTGTGCTATGGCTCCTTATCATGCGTGCCCTCGGAATAGAGTTCCGACATCAAATAAATAACTCCCGTTGGAAATCTTTCTGGGACACTTCATTTTCCATCTCAAGTATCTTGCTTGCCATCTTTTTTGGTGCGGCATTGGGAAATGTTATTCGCGGTGTTCCACTAAATCAGGAAGGATATTTCTTCTTACCGATGTGGACAACTTTCACTATTGTTCCGGAAGCTGGTGTTCTTGATTGGTTCACAATCATCATGGGGCTTGTTGCATTTTTCACTTTGATGTCGCATGGTGCAAATTATATTGCTATGAAAACAGTTAGCGATATCCAGTTACGTGCTCGGTCGATTGCTAAAAAATCATTGTGGGGTGTTTTGATTACGTCGGTTGCCGCTATTGTTGCGATATCCTCGATTCGTCCTGATTTTTGGAATAATTATTTAGAATCTCCTTTGGGATTTATTTTTCCGATCATTGGTGCATCGGGTATGATTGGTATGTTGATTTTTGTGAATCGCAGAAAAGATATTAAGGCATTCATTTCATCTACAATTTTTATCGGGGCAATGCTTGCCGGAACAGCATTCAGCTTATTCCCAAAACTTCTAACTGCCTCAACCAATCCACCCCATGCGGATTATTCAATCACCGTCTATAATGCTGCAGCACACGAGTACGGATTGATGGTTGGAATTGTCTGGTGGATTTTAGGAATGATTTTAGTCGCGGGATATTTTATATATCTTTACCGCTCGTTCCGTGGAAAAATTTCTTTGTCAGCGGAAGAGAACGGATATTAATGTATAAATTCGAGCGAATATTGTGTCCAACAGATTTCTCATCAGCATCTATTGAAGCAGTTCAGTTCGCAGCTTCAGCAGTTGAACGATTCAATGGTAGAATATCTCTGCTTTATGTTGATGAATTTGAGATGACACCTCAAGGTTATTATTTTTCGGATGAAGAAAAACAAGAACATCGAAAGAAAGTTGAGTTATTTGCCAACCAGAAATTTATAGATATCATTGATAAAAATCAGATCGATAAAACAAAAACCGAAATGCTCATCCGTTACGGTACTGCATATCAAGAGATAATCACAGAAGCGGAAACGAAAGAATATTCTGCGGTAGCGATTTCTATACACGGCATTGGTTGTTCATCTCCCCATCTAATTGGAAGAACAACAGAGAGAATAATACGGTTAAGCAGAGCGCCCGTTCTCACGATTCGACCAAAGAATGCTACTCAAAAGGTAGAGATCAAAACAATTTTATGCCCCACCGATTTTTCCGAATACAGCAACTATGCTTTACCTTATGCAATTTCAGTTGCGCGGTATCATTCGGCAAAATTAATTTTACTGCATGTTACAGGGCTTGAAACCGAACACAGCGAGCGATTGCTTGAAAGATTTCCAGACCCTAAGTTCTATCATCCGAATGCCGATGAAGTGGTTATCGAACGATTGGTGGATAAAGACATTCAGCCCGAAAATTCAATCGTCCGTGTTGCACAAGAATACCAAATTGATATGATAGTTATTGGAACTCATGGTGCTCGGGGTTTATACCGAGTTCAAATCGGAAACACAACCGAAGAAGTGATACGGCGAACAGATGTGCCTACACTTTCTATTACACACCCTGTTCACAAAATTGTTTTTCCCCACCGTTTCAGTAAAGAATAATTCAATTACTCAAGTTGACCTCTAAGAAAAATCGTTAAAACGACTGGTTCAAGGAAAATTTTACTTTCTAAGGGGTTGACTAAAATGTAAGAAAAGGAGTCATTCCAAACCCGCGTTGAATAGCGACATAAACAATAACTAAATTTATTTGACTTTCTCGAAATAGCTTCATATTTTATAATTGGTCACAGAATAAATGATAGAACCGACAATTAGCTAAGTTAGATTTTTTCATACAATTTCAAGAAAGGACGAAAAGCGTATGAACCTCAATCAAATCAGTTTAGTTGTTAAAACCAACCTACAATTTATATTGAGTGTTGGTACAATCAGTGTATCTTTTCTTGTGCTACTCGGTTGTCAAAAATCCGGTGAGGAGAAAAAAGATACCAAGCCAACTATTACAATCGAGAACGTACAAACGGCATACAGCAAAGAGATGAATCATCACAAGATGTATAAAGCATTTATAGAACAGGCAAAGAAAGATAAGATGAAAAATATAGCACGGCTTTATCAGACGCTTGCCCGCTCTGAAGAAATTCATGCTCTCAACCACATAAAGCTGCTGCAAACTCTTGGTGCTGAGCCAAAGCCCCCACAGGATGAATCTGTTCCGATTGGTACCACCATGCAAACGTTGAAAATGGCTTTGAGCATGGAGGAAATTGAATATGGGACGATGTATGCAAATATGTTTCGGTGTGCCGAGATGGAGAAACAAGAAGAAGCTTTGAAAGTATTCCAACATACGCAGGATGCCGACAGCAAACATGCTGAATTGTTAAGATATGCGATTGATAAGGGCAAAAACATGCCCGCCTTGAAGTACTCAATATGCAAAATGTGCGGCTACATTCTCACAACCGAACAAACAGACTCTTGCCCAACTTGCAAGGCATCGCTCGATAATTTTGAAAAAATGTGAGTTGACCTTCCCAGCTAAGTGGAGTCCATTTCCAAAATAGACTCCACTTCTCGGGCTTAGCTGCTGAGAAGGGAAATTTAGTTTGATCGGTTTCCGATGAACAAGTTGAAACCGTAACCCTGATCAGTTCGACGATGTTCGATTGAAACAGGGCAATCAAGTCCCCGATAAATTTGAACTTCTCAACATTTATCCGATTCCAATCAACCCGTCGACAAAGATCGAATTTCATCTGCCAAAGGGGGCTATTGTTAGTTTTAGAATTTACAACACTTATCTGCTGGAATTCACACACTACTATTTTCCCTTGAGAGATCCCAAGCGGTCGATTTATCACTGTTTACAATTATGTTGTCATAATTGAGAATATTTCTTAAATTGTAATCAAAAAATATAGTTTAAGCAAGGCAAATCTTGATGTACTCAATTAAATCACACAATCCAATTCAAATTATAATATTATAGTAACAATGGCATAATTTTATAATAAGATTAGTAGTCTGCTAAATTTATTTTTATAATCTCCTAACTCTTTTTTTGAAAGGAATGGAAAATGTCTGGTAAAAGTCGCCGCGAATTTCTTAAAAAATCTATTACAGCTGGGGCTATAGCTACCGGACTATCGTCATCAACTTTAAAGGCAGGACCTCTAAATATTTTATCGCCAGACAGGATGGGAGTTTTAGTTGATACAACTGTCTGTGTTGGCTGTAGAAATTGTGAATGGGCTTGCAAGGATGCTCATAATTTACATGCCGGCAATTTAGATTCCTATGAAGACAGAAAAATTCTTGAGACTAAAAGAAGACCTGATCACACAGCTCTTACCGTTGTTAATGAATATCCCCGCGGTAAATATTCAAATCTTCCTATCGATGTGAAGGTACAGTGTATGCACTGCGATCATCCTGCTTGTGTTTCTGCCTGCATTGTTGGCGCTTTTTCCAAACAAGAAAACGGATCAGTAATTTGGGATACAGATATGTGTATAGGCTGCCGTTATTGTATGGCTGCATGTCCATTTCAGATTCCGGCGTTTGAGTATGATAAAGCACTTGATCCATTAATTATGAAATGCGATTTTTGTTTCGACAGAACAAAAGAGGGAAACCTTCCTGCGTGTGTCAACATTTGTCCGGTTGAAGCGCTCACATATGGACCAAGAACCGAACTAATTAAAGTAGCGCGTAAACGAATCAAACGAAATCCTGATCGCTATATTGATCATGTTTTTGGCGAACTTGAAGTTGGTGGCACTTCGTGGATGTACTTGGCAAGTAAAGATTTCAAAGAACTTGATTTCCCTGATTTGGGAAAGAACCCTGCACCCGGTGTTTCCGAATCTATACAGCATGGAATTTTCGCATACTTCGTTCCGCCGGTTTCTTTGTATGTACTTCTTGGTGGAATTATGTGGATTACAAAACGTCGGAAAGAATTAGGAACGGAAGAGAAAATATGAACCACGAATTAGTTAATCCCGTTCCAATCAAGCATAAATTTTTTACACCCGGTGTTATTGTACTCTTCGTAATTGCAATTAATGGTTTAGTTTTCCTGATGGGAAGATTTTTCTTTGGTTTGGGTGCGGTTACAAATCTTAACAATGAATACCCGTGGGGATTATGGATTGGAGTTGACGTTGCTGCCGGTGTTGCACTTGCTGCCGGTGGGTTTACAACTGCAGCTCTTGGTCATGTTATGCACAGAGAAGAATATCACACCATTGTGCGTCCTGCATTGTTAACAGCAATGCTGGGCTATACTTTTGTCGCTATCGGGGTTTTTGTTGATATAGGAAGATGGTACTGCATCTGGCATCCGTTGATCATGTGGAATGGAAACTCGGCTTTGTTTGAAGTTGGCATTTGTGTTGTGATTTATATGACCGTTCTCTATATCGAATTTCTTCCTGTTGTTACAGAAAGATTTATCGGTAAAGTAAATCTCCCCGGATTACTATCTGGCTTGAACAAACTTGTTGATAAAATATTGAGATTACTTGATCACGGACTTTCAAAAACCATGTTCGTATTTATCATTGCAGGAGTTGTTCTTTCAACACTTCATCAATCATCACTCGGCACATTAATGGTGATTGCCGGACCAAAGATGCATCCGCTATGGCAGACTCCTGTTCTCCCGTTGTTATTTTTATTATCTGCCGTTTCTGTCGGATTCCCGATGGTGATTTTTGAATCTCTAATAGTTTCACGCTCGCTTAAGTTAAAACCGGAAATGCATATTCTTTCAAGATTAGGTTCGATGATCGCGCCACTGCTGGGAATATATCTCGCTTTTAAAATCGGTGATATGTTCATCAGAGAAACATTTGTTTACCTGAGTGAATTCACTACTGCGAGTGTAATGTTTTCAATCGAAATTGTTTTGGGTGTGATAATTCCTTTAAGAATGTTTTTATCGCCGAAGGTTTTAAAAGCACCTCCGCTTCTTTTTACAGCATCCGCACTTGTTGTGTTTGGAGTATTGTTAAACCGAATAAACAATTTTATTGTTGCTTACACTCCGCCTTATTCAACTGAATCATATTTTCCGTCAATCGGTGAAATTTCTGTAACGGTTGGATTTATTGCAATTTTAGTTCTCGCATACAGATTTCTTGTTATGAATTTCCCTGTTATAAGCATGCCCGGTAAACAAACTGCCCAACCCACAAAATACACGATCAGAGGGGTAGAAAAATGAAAAAGATTTTAGCTATTCTATTAGTTTTAATATTCATGGGTGAAATTAATGCACAGCAAAGTCCCGGCAAAGATCATTCGGAACTGAACATCAATTGTAAAACCTGTCATACTTGTGATGTTCCAACAAAAGATGAACCTTGTTTGGTGGTTTGTCCTCGTGAAAAAATAGCAACGATTTATCAAAAGCCCGAACAAACTCCGGAACTTATTGTTATAGATCAGCTAAAGGATAGATACAATCCTGTTTATTTTTCACACAAGATACACGCACAGATGTCTATTATGTCGGGTGGCTGTGAGAATTGTCACCATTACAACACGTCTGGACCAATTTTAAAATGTAATAACTGTCATCAATCATCAAGACAACGAGAAGACATCAGCATACCTGATCTGAAAGGTGCGTATCACAGGCAGTGTATGGATTGTCATCGTGAATGGAGTCATGAAACAGGTTGCAACACATGCCACTCTCCAATAAACGATTTAAAAGAATCAGAAAAAAACGATTTTAAAAAACAATTAAAAGGTAAAGATCATCCACCGGTTACCGAACCAACAAAAATTGTGTACGAAACAAACTTTGAAGGTGGGAAGTTAGTAACATTCTATTACGATGATCATATAAATAATTTTAAATTAAAATGCAATCAATGTCATGCACGGGAAAGCTGTACCAGATGTCACGATGTGAATCATATATCAAGTGATAAATTAATACTAGTAAAAGAAAAAAAATCATTAGAAGAACATCATAAAAAATGTTTTAATTGTCACAAAGAGAATGACTGTGCGAAATGTCATCTCGATAAACAACTTGAACCGTTTAACCATAAACAGAGAACTGGGTGGGCGCTTAATAAACCTCATTCGTACCTTTCTTGTGTTAGTTGTCATGGATCAAAGCAACCATATAAAAAACTCGATAATCAATGCGTAAGCTGCCATAAGGGTTGGAAGAAGGAAAACTTTAAGCATTCTGTAACCGGTTTGCGGCTTGACAAGATTCATTCGGAGCTAAGCTGCGAAGATTGCCACACCGGTAAGGATTACTCTGTAAAACCCGGCTGCAACGGTTGTCATGAAAACTATGTATATCCAAATCAAAAACCAGGAAGGTTGGTTGGTAAATAGTTCACTTGTTTGGGAAATATGCTGTAATTATTATAAATTATTCCAGCAGCACAAAAATAATTAGCTTGATTGTTAAAATATAATGTTTAAGAAAATCGGTTTAAAACTAATATCATTTGTAGCAATAACCTCCCTCCTGATAATCGGAGTGTTTGCATACTTTAATGTTAAATCGCAAAGCAATAGTTTAATCTCCGAAGTTGAAAGACATGCAAATCAGTTGAGTGAAACAGTTATCTCAAGCACCCGATACGACATGATGCTCAATCAAAGAGACCGCCTTCAAAAGATAATTAATTCAATTGGAACTCAGCCACAAATTCGCGATGTAAGGGTAATTAACAAGATCGGCGAAATTATTTATTCATCCGATACCGCAAATATACATAAAATGGTAGATAAGCGAGCAGAAAGCTGTTACGCATGTCATGCCGAAGATAAACCACTCGAGCAAATTTCTATTACCGAAAGAACCAGAATATTCAGGATTCATCCTGATTCAAATCGCGTCATAGGAATAATATCACCAATTTATAACGATCAATCCTGCTGGCAAGCAGAATGCCACGCACACCCTGAAGATCAAAAAGTACTTGGAGTACTCGACGTTTCAATTTCACTCGCAGAGGTCGATAAAGAGATTATAACAGGAGAATGGCAGGTTGTGATCTTTGCTTGTGTTTCTATTTTAGCACTGGGTTTACTGATATCGTTCTTTGTCCGACGCTGGGTATCTAATCCTGTCAATGAATTATTAAATGCAACACAACAGATCAGCCAAGGAAATTTAAATTATTTGATCGCAGACCTTGGTGATGATGAAATTGGGAAACTTGGTGATTCATTCAATAATATGACAAAAAAACTGTCCGAAGCAAGAATGCAGCTATTCCAATCCGATAAATTGGCTTCATTGGGACGGCTGGCTGCCGGGGTCGCTCATGAAATAAATAATCCTTTGACAGGGGTTCTTACTTACAGCAGTTATCTTTTGAAACGATCAAAGAATAATCCTGAATTTCAAGAAGACCTTAAAGTAATTGTTCGGGAAACATTGCGCAGCAGAGAAATTGTAAAAAGCTTATTGGATTTTGCACGACAATCGGTTCCTAAAAAACGAAATGCCGACATAAATGAAATTATTGATAAGGCAATCAGCGTCGTTGAAAAACAGTTTTCGATTAATAAAATTACAATTCTAAAACAATCAGAAAACAATCTATCCAAAATTGCGGTAGATGAAAATCAAATTCAACAAGTTTTTATTAATCTCTTTGTTAATGCATCTGATGCAATAAATAAAGAAGGTGGTATCGTAACAATTACAACAAAACAAACTTCTCTCTCACCTCTGGGTGTTGTTCAAATAAAAAAAGCATCATGTTCTAAACGCCATAGTCTCATTGATAATGAATTTAAAATTAACGGACTCCCATCACTGAAAGTAAAAGTGGTCTCAGGCGATAATGAAGGAATAATCCACCTCGATCCTGTTTATGGAAAACATAGCAACTATTTTGCTCTCAATTTTCCAATAGACAAAAACACAAAGTTTGTTTGCCCCGAATGCAGTGTCTCAATCGTCAAATCAAATGACAATTGCCCCAGATGCGGTTCACCGATTCTTAATTTTGAAGTAAATGGACAAGGTATTTATGAAGTCTGCTCAGCCGAAAATAGTAATTGGGAGAAATGGGACTTTGTTGACTCCACTGGCTCGAAAGAATATATCGAGATAAAAATTTCCGACACGGGTTGTGGGATCGACAAAGAGGATATTCCAAGAATCTTTGAACCTTTTTACTCAACGAAAGGACAAAAGGGAACCGGGCTCGGTTTAGCTGTGATATGGGGGATTATCGACAATCATAACGGAACCATAAATGTCGAAAGCGAAGTAGGAATAGGCACAACATTCATCATCCGACTTCCGCTCGATCAACAAAAGCGAAATTGATTTATGGATAAACCGACAGAAATATTGGTCATTGATGATGAATTGGTTATTATAGATGCGGTGGTCAAAGCTTGCTCCCTTGAAAATTATTCAATTGATTTCGCCATAAACTTGAAAACCGGACTCGAAAAAATCTCAAAAAAATACTATTCGATTATTATCTGTGATATTATGATGCCCGATGGCGATGGTTTCCAGGTATTGAATGAACTTCAAACGAAAAAAATTGACGGCGCTTTAATAATGATGACAGGTTATTCAACAGTTGAGAATGCGGTTAATTCGCTTCGTGATGGTGCAACAGATTTTATTCCTAAACCTTTCACAGTCGACGAGCTGCTCAGCTCAATCTACCGGGCGAACAAATATCATCAAATTATAACAAGACAAAAATTGTATTCAAAAGACAGTAATAAAGTTGATCTGTTTTATGTTGAGTGCCCTACAAAATATTACCGTCTCGGTCATTCAAGTTGGCTCTTAGAGGAAAGCGATGGCACAGTTTTGATCGGAATTTGTGATATTTTCCTTAAAACAATAGATAAAATAATGGAAATTGAATTTCTTGAACCAGAAGATGAGCTTGCACAGGGTTTTAATTGCTTTACAATAAAATCGAACAGCGAACGAATACATAAGATTCATTCACCTGTCTCGGGCAGAATAATCGAGGTGAATCAAAATCTTAAATTAGTTTCTAACCTGATCGAAAAAGATCCTTACTTTGAAGGATGGGTATACCGCGTTATACCTCATGACCTTGGCTATGAGATTAAAAATTTAACACCATGCAGTTCTGATAGAACTCAGGTTAATACACACTAAAAGTTTATTTAAATATTTAGGAGAAACATCATGGCATTATTAATACTTGTGGTAATTATATTCATCATTGCTGATATATCAATCCGTATAATTAGTAAACGCTTAACTGAAAAGAAACAAAAGAAAGAACGTGAACAAATTTTGCAGGAAAGTTTACGGCTTGATTTCTCAAGTGTAGCAAAAACATTAAAGCGCTCCGAAGTCCAAAATCCAAAGGCAAAAATTCTTTGTGTCGATGATGAAGAAGTTATTCTTGGCAGTTTCAGAAAAATTCTTGTGCTTGATGGTTATTCTATAGATACTGTTGAAACAGGTCAGGAAGCACTTGGATTGATACAGAAACATCATTATGACTTCGTTTTTACCGATCTTAAAATGCCGCTCATGGATGGAGTTGAAGTGACAAAATCGGTAAAACATTTACGTCCCGATATAGATGTAATTATTATTACAGGATACGCATCTGTGGAAACTGCCGTTGAAACGATGAGATATGGTGCAATGGATTATGTTTAAAAACCTTTTACCGAAGACGAACTTCTCGCCTTTGTGAAAAAAATATTGATAAAGAGGCAGGATAAAATTCAGAAACAACTTAAACCAAAAGTGCATATCGCTCATCTTCCAGTCACACATGATTTTATTAAAGACGAGTTCGCTATCCCCGGCGGCGTGTTCATAGCTAAGAATCATACTTGGTTCAGTATCAATCAAGAAGGGATCGCTAAAGTCGGTATCGACGACTTTGCAAAGAAACTAATTGGTAAAATAGATTCGATTGAACTTCCAAATCTTGGGATGAATGTAAAAGCAGGGCAGCCGTTATTTACGGTAAAGCAAGGAGGCAGAAGCGTTGCATTTAATTCTCCAATTACCGGAAAAGTATCGCAGATTAATACTCTTTTACAGGGGAATCTGGTGTCCTTAGAGTTGACTTCTTATGAAAGAAATTGGATTTGCGCTCTCGATACTGATATGATAGATGACGAAATTAAAGGTATGTGTATCGGTAAATCTGCCGTAACTTTATTTCAGAATGATATTGAAAAGTGCAAAATTTTATTGAAAGATCTATTGAAATCCGAAAAACGCGAAGGTGAATATATGGAAGAGGGTCAGATTTATATCGGGCAGCTTGAAGGACTTTCTGATATAAACTGGCAAAAAGTAGTTGCGGAATTTTTTGTCAGGTAGAGATAATCTATTCGACTATGATAACACTATAGAAATCCGACTTCTATCCCGATATTGCAGTGCCAGAAGTCGGATTTCTGGCTTATGCATTACTTATGCAGCCAGACCTTTTCGCCAACCATCATCTTCCCACGATGTTCGACTCTCCACTTTTCGGAGATTCCCATTTGATACTTGATAGTAGCTTTAGGGGGAAACACCGAAAACGTTTATTATCTGCGCACCCGTGAGAAGAATGAGTGTAACAACCTTAAAGGCAGGAGGTGGGGCAAGCGCAATGAGATAACGGATTTCTTTTACCTTAATTTGAAGTTGACGGTTCCACGTTTCATTTACTACGTCATCTGAGCCGGGATGGTAGCGTCCAAAATCGACTGTAATGCTCTTGCCAGTATGATGTTTGATTTCTAATGCTTGATGCCGTATGTCGGGAAACAAGCCGCCACCCGGTGGATAGTTGTACCCAAGCCGCTTTGCTACCTCAAATTCGAACCAATGTCCTTTGGGACGTACTTCAAGAATTCGACCGTTTGCGTCTGTCGGGGCATCAATTAACATTAGGTTTTCTGTGAGGATGGCAAGTTCCTCAAGAGTAAAAAGCGTCTCTTTGGAGGGAGCTTGATTTGCTAAACTGTTAGCATCTTCTAAATCTGTTTGATATATGAGTTTTTTCTTTTTGGTTGCAGTTGCTAAAAGAGTTTGCCGAGATTTCATTTAGAGGAATAACCTTTCTCTGACGAGTGCAAGGAATGAACTGAGAGAGTAGTTTCAATTTCTTTTATGTCTTCTTCTGCAAGATCGAATAGCTGGTATCAAAGACGGTCGTTCTCCTGTTCCATCCTCATCCGTTCCTCGTCATTATTACAGCTAAGTAAACGAGAAACATTTGTGATGATTGCATCGCTAATATCGTTTGAGTTGAGCAATTGCTTGGCGATGGGATAAGATCCCACATAGGAAGCCCAATAACGAAAGCGTTTCGCATAAAGTGAGTTGCCACTTGTTGTTTTGTGGAAATATTCGATTACCTTCGAATTTAGCAATCCGAGGATCGAAAAATAGGATTTGTCAGACTTGTCTTTAAGAATAATATAGAAGCAAGTACCATTGATAAAAAATGCTTCGTCATCGATAGCAAAACGATTGTGAGTAGAAATATCGGGTGTGATGATTTTCCTCTGACGGAAATCGCTTGGAGATTGGTGTACCCAGATTTCATACCAGCGTCGGTCACTCTCAGTGAGGTAAGTTCTTGCTTCCAACTGAGGCCGATTTGATTCGAGATACCCTTTAGTCTTCGGGTAGGTATCTAAGTTAATTGGAACAACCTTACCGTTTTGCTCAACGTGCGGGTACAAGACGAACAGGTCGTCTTCGGGGTCCC
>JASEHD010000026.1 GCA_030019075.1 Bacteroidota bacterium | reverse complement strand
ACTATAATTGCGAAAGTTAATATATGTCGAGAAGCGTTTGGGACAGTACACTAGGAGGTTTTTCACCAGATGGAAATAAATGCTTATTTAGCTGGGATACAACAGGGCATGAGGAGTCTTCAGGAAGGGGTCTTGAGCACCACATTTATATTCTCGATTTAACATCAAATACAAAGGTTGATATTTCATCTGGAATAAAGCCCGACGGAACAAATGACATACACGCGACTTTTACTCCTGATGGTAATAAAATCCTCTTTGTTAATGGACCAAATAATGTAGGTTGGTTTGTTGATTCACGTTAGATTTTTTAAGTAAAATCGAATTGAAATAATATTGGGTTAGGGCAATCAGCGCTCCAAGAAATTGGGGCGCTGTTTTTTCGTTCCCAAAGTCTCTTTGGGAACGCATATGTGCTACAAGGTCGGCTAAGGTAGTTCCCAAATAGGAATTTGGGAGCCAGATGGAAGTGATGATTGATTACCGGAATGGGTTGATAATTTTAATTTCTGTTACGCGTTTGAAATCGTCAATATCGGCAGTAAGTAAAGCAGACGAAGTATCATAAGCGGTAGCCGCTATGATTGCATCGGGTATTTTTAAAGAATATTTACGTCGAAGATAAATCGCAATATCTTCTATCCTATCATTTAGCGGTATCATAACAAATTGATCTAACATCTCACGGATTATGTTTTCCTCCCTGAGTGAGAGTTTTGAGAAAGAAAGCAACTCAAGTCGAACTATCCTCGAAATAATAATTCTATTCTCGCCTAGAAAACCAGTATCGAAGTATTTTTTAGCATTGAGATTTCCTGCATAATAGTAGAGGAAAATATTTGTATCGTACAGGAGTCTCACTCCCATTGATCACGCAGAGTTTGTTGAATTTTGAGAGGTTTCAATCGTTTGGATCGTAAAACACCATGTGCTCTCTCTATTTTCTCAATATCAATTTTTTTACCTTTAACCTCGGAAAGTATAGCTGAAGGTGTTGGTAAACTACGTCGGCGATTGTTATTTCTCTTTTTTGGGGGAATAGTTGTTACAGACATAAATTGAATCCTTGTAATATATCATTCACATATATAAAGTAGGAAAACAGAAACAAAAAAACAATTTAGACGACAAACTTAAATAATTTCAATTATTGTGGTTAGGGCAAACGGCGCTCCAAGAAATCGGGGCGCAGGTTAAATCAGGTTAATTAGATAACCTTGTTTGTTTATTTCTTGCGTTTAACTTAAATTTCAATAGTTAAAAGATTTAAAAGGAACTTTCATAATGCCTGGAACCTTTAATACAATCGTTGAAAAAGTACAGAAACTTTCTATGGATGAGAAAGTAGAACTGCAAGCGCTATTAATGAAATATCTCGTCGAAGCAAAACGGGAAGAGATTCATCAAAATTATCTATTCTCAAAAAAACAACTCCGGCGTGGCACGCTGAAGTTTTCGGACAATATCGACTAGTTACGCAAATCGCTTGAAGAATAATAAAAGTTTGTTTTGATCCTACCTTTAAGAAAGCTTATCGAAAACGAATTGCTACTTCCGAAAAACTAAAGCAGCATTTTTTTGAATTACTACACGTATTCATAAATGATCCATTCGATGCAAAGCTTCGAACCCATAAACTTTCCGGCAAACTTGATGAACTTTATAGTTTTCTTGTTGATTACAACATCCGAGTTATCTTCTATTTTGCGGATAAAGAAAAAGCCGTCTTTTTAGATATCGGTACACACGATGAGGTATACTAATGATGGATGCTGTGGAGTCAGTGGTTAAAATGTGACACCAGTTTTTTCATTCCCCAAGTCATCTTATGGAACGATGATGGTTTACACGGTTGGCTCAGTTAGTTTCCAAATAGGCTACGAACCATAGGGAATTTGGGAACGAGATTCTACTCCGATCCGCTTGATCTCCCTTCGCTAAGTGTTTTTTCGTATTCTTGTTTGAAGCGTTTCACCCCGTTAAATATTGCTTCTGCCATGCGTTGCTGTCCTTTAACGCTTTTTAAAATTTTCTCGTCGTGTTTGTTCGAGAGATATGCGGTTTCCACAAGCACGTTTGGCATCGAGGCGCCGACGAGTACGTAAAACCCCGCTTGTTTTACACCTTTGTTTGAAAGGTCGAGATGTTTCCCCATTTCCTGCGTAAGTATTTCGGCGAACTGCTCGCTGTATTTAACATAAGCGCTTTGTGCCATTGTGAGAAGAATGAAATTTTCTTCAGTCAATTTTTGGTAACGCTTCTCGAAATCCGGCTCAAACTTTACGACCTCGTTTTCACGCTCGGCGATGCGAAGCGCACTCTCTGTTTTGCCTGGTCGAAGGAGATATATCTCAAAACCATTTTCAGTACGATTTTTTCCCGGCATCGAGTTGCAATGAATACTGATAAAAAGCTTTCCACCATTCTGATTTGCAATCTGCCCCCGACGATATAATTCTACAAAAGTATCTGTTTTACGTGTGTACACAACGTTAACGCCGGGCAAATTCTTTTCAATGAGTTTTCCTAACTTCAATGCAATAGAAAGGGTAATGTCTTTCTCGCGGGTGCCAGTAACTCCGATAGCTCCTGGGTCATCACCACCGTGTCCCGCATCTATTACAACAACATCAAGCTTCCACTTATCGCGTTCACGCTGAAGCTCACGCTCATAATTGCGCGTTTTCCGTGCTTCTGCTTGTTCTTTTGTCGCCGTTTGGATCGCAATGAGAATGTCTTTTCCGTTTTCACCAATCATCGGTTCGGCAGCATTGATTTGTCCCTTCAATCGTAATGTGAGTTGAACAGAAGTTGGATACTGAAACGCCAAAATTTGTTTAACAATTCCAGTAGGTTTGATACTCTTAATGGTATTTATGTCTGCGCGGGTATTAGCAAGCGTGATATAAAACCAAGTATCGTTTCCAATTTGCTTGGGCCAGCATTCGTAGTCATTGATCTTCTTTGTGCTGTGTATGTGTACAAGCAAGCCATTCGATTTTTCTTCGAAGCTTAAATTTGTAACATCAAACGTAGACTTTGCTGGCGTACTTCCGATAGTAATCCGGTATCCATCAAAAGAAATCTCTTCGACTATTACAGTTTTAAGTATTGAAATGAATTCGGTTGTTGGAATGAAAAATGAATTTGCCGCAAATATTACATTTGCTGACATTTGCAAAAGATTTGCATTCTCCTTTTTATCGACTATTACGACGAATGGATTATTTGCTGTAAATTTCAGCGTGAATTCATCTGTACGGAACTCAAATTTTTTCGATTCGCTATTGATGTATGTTTTAAGTTTTAAAATTTGTGCAAAATCATTCAATGAACAGTACAAAACATTGTTTTTTGGGAATGCACCGATATTCGTATTGCGTGATGGAGTTTGGGGAAATTGAATTGGAATTGAATTTTGTGCCCAGACAGAAATCGCTGAAAAACACATTAATGTAAAGAGAATAGAGCGATACACGGTTTATACACTCATAATGAAAAAAACGCTCTTAGGAATATAAAGAATAACTTCAAACGCGGAAAACTTGTCTGCGCATTGAATCGGTTATGGATTTCCTGTCCGGTGATTTTATTTTTTGTAATGATGATAACTGATAAAGGGCTTTTCATATTTGTTGTTCGTTCTTTGTGCTTGGTTCATTGTGCTTGGTATTTAGTCCGAATAGCTTTCATTGATTATTATATTTCTTTTCTTTAACTCTTCGATCAATGGCTGAACGGGAACACATTGTTCGGGTGGAAGCACACCACGTTCTTTAATTGTACCATTGACGATCATCCGAGCTATAATCGAAGTTGGAAATGATGTTGTTCGCATCATGGCTGAGATTTTCGTTTTCTCATCGAAGTAATCGATCATTTCATAAGTTAGCGTTCTTCGTTCTTTGTTCTTTGTACCTTGTATCCACACACGCATTAAAATCAAATCATGTCCACTCGACGGAAGTTTCTTCTTCAATAATTCCTGAAATAATTCTCTTGCGGTTTTTACCGAATTACCCACCAGCAGCGGCTCGGAGCTTGCAAAGCCGAGATCGAGCAAAGTTTTAAACTTTTCACAATGTCCTTTATACCTGATCGTTTTGTAATCGAGCGTCTTCACTTTCCCGCCGAACATACTCGTCAAAGTTGAAATACCGCCCGATGTGTTGAATGCCTCAACCTTGCCGAAGGGTAGTGGAAACTCAAGTTCTTCCAAATCATCCATTGAAGAAACCTGTTGTACTTTACCGTTGCGAATCACTTCCGCAGGTTCAATATATTCGTTGATTAGTCCTTCAACTGAAAATACAATTTGATATTTTAACGGAGACACAGGATGTTGAGGTAACCCGCCGACACGCAGATGAATTTCGTCTACAACATCAAACTGTTTTGCTCCGCCAGCGCCAAGTATGGCTGCCAGACCGGGGGCAAGACCGCAATTAGGTAAGATTAGAACATCTGCCGCTTTTGCTTTTTCGTTAAGTTCCATTTGTTTGTAAACAACCTCCATGTTTCCACCCAAATCGCAGAAGTGTTTACGACACTCGATTGCTGCCTTCGTGAGTAAGATGTTATGATTGTAAGAAGTTGCACCACAAATCACATCGACTTGTTCCATTAAACTAACTACGTTGTCGTAATAATTAACATCGAGTTTAATCGGCTCAACGTTTTTATCAATTGAATTTGAGACATTCTTTGCCTGGTCCAAATCAATATCGGCAAGGATAACTTTTTCCACGCCATCAGAATGGGCAAGATCATATGCCAATGCGGTTCCCATCATTCCAGCGCCGATAACGAGAACTTTCATGACGATATCCATGTAATCGGTAATGAGCGCTGAACAAACAACATAGAGCTCGAAGCAAAGAAGAATCCATTCTTGATTTTTGAATTTTTCATTTATAATTCTTTTGTTAAATATTTTTCAACAATACTAATATACTCAACTACTAACATACTTATTTACTTTAAAATCTTTCCAGTTTCCATACTCCAGAAAAGCAGATCGAGTTCATCCATCGGGATACCGATCCGCATAGAAAACTTCCGAAATTTTTCCTCGATTTGCAAATAATTCTTGAGGGTCAGCAATTTTGGCAACCCTTGAAGAACACCAAGACGAACAAGATTCCTGAGAATATGGCGATCAAGTATCGCTAAATTACGGTAACCAATATTTCGAAGAAAGTGCGATGATTCCTTTCAACCCAAACCCTTCACGTTCTTAATAAGCCAGAGACGTATTTCTTCGCTCGGTTTATTGCTTACAAGTTGTTCAGCAATAAGTGGAAATTGTTTCTTAACGTCAATTAAGTACCTCGATTTGTTTTTATGAAAACGAATATAGCAATCTTTTCTCCTTAAAATCGGTTCTGGGTCCACTTTTCTATATTTAAATTTTCTCTCTTTTAGAAATGTAATTACTTTATCTGCATTCACTGCGCTCGACTGGGGGGTGAGCAAGCAATAAACAAGCTCGTAGAAATATTCTGATAATGGGACCCGTGAAAATTCCTTGAGACGATTACTGATGTCTGATTTCAGATTTCGGTAATTAGATTTCAATTCTTTCAAATAATTCCTTGTTTTAATCATTAGAAAAGATACGCAAAGTGGCAAGGAAAAACAATGATTTATATTAATGTTGATATCATGCTAAAATATTTCTGTTGGATTTATTTTAAGTAATCGTTACATTATTACCCACAGACTTTATATTAAATACTCATGGCTCACGTTATAAATACAAAAGCGGAAGAAATATTAGATAAAGAGTTCAAATGCCTGAACGCCGGTTTCGTGCGTTTGGTTGATTATATGGGCGGTGACGAATCGATTGTTCAGGCAGCACGTGTTTCTTACGGAAAAGGGACCAAATCTGTCAGTGAAGATAAAATTCTTCTTCGATATCTCATGCGCCACATGCACACGACACCGTTTGAGATGGTAGAGTTAAAATTTCATGTTAAACTTCCAATATTCGTTGCCCGCCAATGGATACGCCACCGCACTGCAAATGTGAACGAGCTTTCGGGGCGTTATTCTATTATGAAAGATGAATTCTATGTTCCTTCGACTGATGCTGTTAAGAGACAAAGTGTAAAAAATAAACAGGGGCGCTCAGATGAAGAAATCTCGCTCGAATTACAACAAAAGGTCTTAGATATTCTTTTGCAAGATCAGCAAACCACATATAAGCATTATGAAGAATTCATAAACGAGAACATTGCGCGTGAGCTTGCCCGTGTAAATTTACCACTCTCACTTTATACTGAATGGTACTGGAAAATTGATCTGCACAATCTTCTTCACTTCCTTCATTTGCGGATGGACAAACACGCACAATTTGAAATCCGAATTTATGCCGAAACTATGGGAGAAATTGTTAAACGAATTTGCCCGATGGTGTGGGAAGCGTTTGAGGATTATGTTTTTTATGGCGAACGGTTCTCAAGAGCCGAGTTAAAAGTTATTGCCGACAATTTGGATATTCAGAAAATAACAAAAGAATATTTAAAAAAAAATAATTTGAAGGGGCTTGAAGCTGATGAGTTTTTAGAAAAGCTAAGGAAACTTAAAGGATAACTCTTTGCGTCCCTGCCTGCGGTTTAATGTTGAACGAAGTCGAAGCATAACTGCTAAGATCGAAAAGTTATTCATACAAATTTCGAATCTTCCTCATCTTTTTAATTTCTCCCCGCTGTTTCTTCGAAGTCAATCGTTTCTCTTTCCCTGCCGAAGAAATTTTCGTCTTAATCCTTTTCTTCTTCGGTTTTAATGTTTTCTGAAGCATCTCAATAAATTTTCGGATCGCATTCTCTTTGTTTTTCCATTGACTTCTGGATTCTTGTGAAATAATATGTAATATTCCATTTGAATCAAGTTGACTCTTTAGATTCTTGAGAATTAACTCTTGCTGATTTTCTGATAGACTCGTAGAATTTATGACATCGAAAATTAGCTCAACTTTTGTCTCAACTTTGTTTACGTTCTGTCCACCCTTCCCTCCGCTTCGTGCAAACTTAAAGTGTAATTCAGAAAGGGGAATTTCTAAATTTGTGTTGATATGAATCTTCTCTATCATTCCAATTAAAGACTGAAATCTAAAATGCTAACCTACTATCATACTAACATACTAAAATACTCAACCACTTCAAATCTTGCATTTCCTTCTAATCTTTGTTAAGTTTGAATACCCTTGCTGCTCTGCAATGTGAATACATCTTAAAAGATAGACCTACTGCAGATTGGCAGGGGTGAGGTGTTTTCTGACGGATAAAAATCAGGACTGGATATTAGATATCTTGTTTGAATGGAAAAAGTTAAAGAAGAAATATTTCAATCGGAAAAATTCAAGAGCTTTATAAATGCAACTGAGAAGCTTAAGCCCGGCGAGTCGTTGAGTGTAGAAGGAATCAGCGGGTCGTTTCTTGCTTTTCTTACATCATTTGTCTTTGAGCTTCAACAACGACAGGTTGTGTTGATTTCTTCGGGCGAGGATCGAGCCGAAAAATTGCGCGATGATTGCACGCTCTTATCCGGCGAACAGAACGTTCTGTTCTTTGGCTCACGTCCTACACATCAGGCACAGATGCTCGATATGACTTCCTCAATTGCTCAGATTGAAACACTCAAAGCACTTACAAACCGAAACCGATATATTGTTGTTGCATCACCCAACTCGATCGTCGATAAACTACCATCTCCCGGCCAATTCAATCGGACTATCTTTGAACTTGAAGTCAATCATGATTATAATTTTCTGAAATTCATTGAGCAGCTTGAACAGATCGGCTTCGAGCGAAAGAACTTTGTAGAAAGTTACGGTGACTTTGCCGTTCGCGGAGGAATAATAGATGTGTTCTCATTCATCGGAGAGAATCCAATCCGCTTCGAGTTTTGGGGTGATATTGTAGAATCGATCCGTGAGTTTGATGTGCTTTCACAGCGTTCAATCCAAGAATTGAAATCCGCAAGTATCGTACCCTCATTGACCACTGATAACACGGAAAATACACAGATAAACACAGATTCATTGTTCGGTTATCTCGCTAATGATGCAATTGTAATTCTCGATGAACCGGAAATAATCAAGCGTGAAATCGAAGAGCTTATGAAAGAGGGAGTTACAAATCTATTTACATTCGAGGAGATAAATAAACATATTCATAATTTCCTTCTCATTTGTAATGCGAACTTCAAAACGGGTGAATCCGAAATCTCAAATCTGAAATCCCAAATCATCTGGGATTTTAATACTCAGCCTCAGCCCTCTTTCAACGGCAGCATCAATTTACTTCTTGGTCAACTTGCCAAACTTTCGGACGAAGGATATCAGATATTTCTGACAAGTGATTCAAAAGAAGAATCAGAACGACTGAAAGAATTGATTGAAGAAATAGAAACTTCACCAAAGATGGATTCACGATTGAAAATTCAGGATTCAAGCAATTCTATCTTCTATCCTCTATCATCTATTAATCCTATTTTTCTAACCGAGACCATCCACTCCGGCTTCATTTATCATCCTTCAAAATTGGCTGTCTTCACTGAACACGAAACATTTGGTCGTTTAAAACGGCGGGAATTTACAAAGCGGCGGCGTTTCAAAGGATTTTCGCAGAAGGAGTTGCACCAACTTAAGCACGGAGATTACGTTGTACATGTAGATCATGGTATTGGTGAGTTTGCGGGCTTGACTAAAATTAAAGTCGGAAGCGTTGAACAAGAAGTCATGAAGGTGCTGTATCTTGAAGAGGATACGCTTTATGTGAACCTGAATTTTGTGAACCGTGTACAGAAATATTCTTCGCAAGAAGGGTACGTACCGAAACTCACCAAGTTAGGTTCACCCGACTGGGAGCGAATGAAAGCGAAAGCAAAAAGTCGCATCAAGGATATTGCGCGTGATCTCATCGCACTTTATGCGAAGAGAAAACAAGAGCAAGGCACAGCATTCTCACCCGATTCTCATTGGCAGAAAGAGCTTGAGGCATCGTTCATGTATGAAGATACAATCGATCAGGCAACTGCAACATTTGATGTGAAGCGTGATATGGAAAGCGGCTCACCGATGGATCGCTTGATTTGCGGCGATGTTGGTTTCGGAAAAACAGAAGTTGCAGTGCGTGCCGCATTCAAAGCAGTGATGGATGGAAAACAGGTCGCCGTTCTCGTGCCAACCACAATTCTCGCTCTCCAGCATTACAATACTTTCCTCGACCGGCTCAATCGTTATACAACGAGAATCGAGAATATCACACGCTTCAAATCCAAGAAAGATCAGAATCGTATCGTGGAGGAAATGAAAAAGGGATCCATAGATATCGTCATTGGAACTCACCGATTGCTCTCAAAAGATATAGGGTTTAAAGATTTAGGGTTGCTTATCATCGATGAGGAACATCGGTTCGGTGTATCGGCGAAGGAGAAATTGCGACAGTTGAAAACAAGCGTTGATACGTTAGCATTGACTGCAACACCTATACCGAGAACTCTTCATTTTTCTCTGATTGGCGCACGCGATCTTTCTCTAATAAACACACCACCACGAAATCGCATTCCAATCATCACAGAAATCATTCCCGCATCCGATGGACGAAGAACTCAATGGCAGATCATACGGGAGGCGATCCTCAAAGAGCTTCATCATAGCGGACAAATTTATTTTGTTCACGACCGTGTTCAAAACATAGATGCGATTGCCGATCAGGTGAAGTCGCATGTGCCTGAAGCTCGCATTCACGTTGCACACGGACAAATGAGCGGACACCAGCTTGAAAAGACAATGTTAGATTTTCTTGAGAAGAAATATGATGTTCTCGTTTGCACGAAGATAATTGAATCCGGGCTCGATATTCCAAACGTCAATACAATAATAATTAACCGTGCAGATAGATTCGGACTTGCGGAACTGTACCAGTTGCGTGGGCGAGTTGGAAGATCGAATATTCAAGCTTATGCATATCTACTTATTCCACCTATAAATGTTTTGCCAAAAAATACTCTTCGTCGTTTATCTGCCATCGAAGAATTTTCGGTGCTTGGCTCAGGTTTCAATTTAGCCATGAGAGATTTAGAAATCCGCGGTGCAGGTAATCTACTTGGCACCGAGCAGTCCGGTTATATTATGGAAATGGGTTTCGAGATGTACGAGAGAATTGTTCGTGAAGCGGTTGATGAATTGAAACATGAGGAATTTAATGAGTTGATTGATGATAGAAGATTGAAGATAGAAGATAGAAACCTTTCAACTATCGCAACTATTATTGATGCCGACATCGAGGCACTCATCCCGGATTTTTATATTGAATCCGATACTGAGCGTCTTGACATTTACCGTCGTCTTTACAAGACAACTCAAGATGAAGAACTCATCTCAATGCAAGGTGAACTCAAAGACCGTTTCGGTGAGTATTCAGAAGAAGTTGAAAATCTTTTTCAGCTTGTTGAAGTGCGGTTACTCGCTTCACGCTACGGCTTCCCAAAAGTATCGTTCAAAGAAAACGTACTTACGATTACTCTCCCTGATGAATCAAATAAACAATTCTATGGCTTGCCCGCCGATCAGACGGGAGAGCCGAGCGAAGATGATTCTCCATTTCAAAGATTGATAAAGAAGATTGCATTGGAGAAAAGGAAGGATGTGCAGTTGAAGCAGGTAGGGAAAGAGCTTACACTTCAGGTTAAGATGTTATCCAACAAAGAGCCAAAGAAACGAATTGAAGATGTAAAGAAGAAAGTGGAAGAAATTGTGAGGTTGTCTGAACCATGATTCACTTGATTTAATGATTACCCTGATGGGCCTTCGCGTATTCTTGGCGTGCTTTGTCCGAAGGACTCCTTTGAAGCGGTTATGCTTCGACTTCGCTTAGCATTAAACCGCATAGCACACAGAGAAAATATATTTTCTTGTTAGGGTATTTAATATAGCACTTCTCATTTAGCTTCAATCTCCGATATTTTATTTGAGATTGATTGTAGGACACCGTTTAAATTTTTTAAGACTTCAGTGTTTGTAAACCTCAAGAACTGAATCCCAAATTCCTCAATATGCGTTTGCCGTTGACGATCGTATTCCTCTGCTCCGTTGCGATAATGCGTATCTCCATCGATTTCAATTGCAAGCATTAACTCAGGACAATAGAAATCAATGACGTAATTATCGACTCCATACTGACGACGGAATTTATATCCCAGCATTTGTTTGCGTGAGAGATTCTTCCACATAATCGCTTCTGCTTTAGAAAGATGCGCTCTCAAGAAGCGGCGTTTTGCTGTTTGTGTTTTTATGTTGAAGTTAGTTGTCATGAATATTATTTTAGCGAACTGCTACCACCCCTAAATCCCCTCCTTCAAAAGGAGGGGACAAAGGGGAGGTCGTAAAAGTAATTTTAGAAATCATGGTTCAGATATTTACTCAGGCATCTGCAGCATTTTTATCTCAGGCAAGCTTGAGCCGGCGATACTTTGTAAATCACCATACATACCTGATGTATTTTTGATGACACGATTAATCTGACCTTCTCGTTTTGCCCAGAGTTTCTCCATCGCGCGCTTTTCTGCGTCTAAATCTTCCTTCATTGCGATAAACGATTCGACGATACCCTGCACTCTCTGTGCAAACTCCGAACCGGTGAGATAGTTATAAATAAGTTCCATCTTCTCATTTTTGCCAACGAGTGCAGTGCGAGCAAATGCAATCTGAATTAAGTTCTCTCGCAGTGCCATTGCAAGTCCAATAGTTGAAGGGAAATCGGTAACCCAGATTCCATCGTAATAACCGAACCTATTAATCTCTTTGGGTAAAACAGTTGTAACAATGACCGCAATCTCAGCTTTCGATGCTCGTTGGTCGTCCTTGAGTTTTTGCACCCAGCCGTCGCTCCACGCCTTCGTGCGCTTCGATTCCCAGATGATTTTTCCGCACAGTTGTCCGCGCTCATCACGCACAAGCTGGATAACATCCGCACCGCGTACACCTTTTGCAACCGGTTCAATTGTATCATGTTTGAATTGCTGACTAAGTATCGTCTCAAGCTCAATTTCTTGTACCTCGCCTTGCAATTGCTGGGAAGTTAATTCGGCTTTTCGCTTAAGTACTTCAATTTGCTCTCGCATGGCAGCAAGTTGGTTATCTTTCTCAGCTTCCTTGAAGCGCTGCTCTTCCGAGATTTCTTTGATTGTCTGCTCACGGATATTTTTTCTCTCCGCATCGAGTGTGCGCTGGACTTCCAATTTCAAGCTACGTTTCTCTTCTTCAAGCTCACGCTGCTGCTTCCGAAGCTGAAGTTCTTTCTCTTGCGCATCATCGAGCTGTTTTGCTTTTTCTTGAAGCTGGGATTGCAAGTCCTTTAGCTCAACGGAAACAGATTCCTGTGCTTGCTTTTTTGCCTGTACTTCAAGCTTTGCTCGTTCACGTGCAAGCGATGCTTGTAACTCTTTGTCTTTCGATTCAATCGTTTGCTTGAGTTCTGCATCTTTCTTCTTGATTTCGCTTTCAAACTGTACTCGAAGTTTCTCTTCGATGTCATGAGTGAATGCTTCAGTGAGCTGTATTTTGTGCCCGCATTTAGGACATGTGATGAATTCAGCCATAATTATTCCTTTGATTTAAAAGTTTACAATTCAATTACGAAGTCCAATCCTTAGAAATTGAATTCCAATCGATATTTCTTTCCTCGACTCCGGTCCAGACATCCCAGAACTTTGGATCAGATGATCTTGGTCTTTGTTTCTCTGGTAGATATTTCATCTCAACCAAAGCCGGAATCGGCGTAGCCCATCCTACTAATATTGCCTGCATTGTCGGTAAGCTTGGCAATTCACGCAACAAAGCACCAAGAGTGTCAGGAACCAGTTTTCCAACCAACTCCTGATCCTTATCGTTGACTATTCTGTGCAACAAAAAGGTATTACACTGAGCAAGCACCGTGGGTGACAATTCAGAGGGTCTTTGCGATGATAATACCAAACCCAATCCAAACTTACGCCCCTCCCTCGCAATCCGTTCAAATGTCCTTCTGCACATCTGAATTGGAGTTGGTATATTTTCCTCAGTTTCCGTTCCGCGATGAACAAAAGTGTGAGCTTCTTCCAAAACTAAGACAGTTGGTAATTCTAACATACATACTTTGCGATAGCGTTGCGTTGCTTCAAATATTATTCGTGCTATTACAGCTATTGAGATATGTATAACATCGGGGGGCACCAGTGACAGATCTAAGATTGCAATCTGACCATTGCTAGAACCATGAGCACCAACATAATCAGTCAGCCATTGTTCGAAAGTAGGTTGCATATCTGGTGAAATTACAGGATGCAATCTGCTATCCGATAGAAGCATGCGTATACGCATTGCAAGAAAGTCAACGAACTGAAGCATTTGGCCTGAACCTGATTCTCTAGCCAGTTGTTCCAAGTGATTTGCAAATTCATCAACTCTAAATGGGATGGGAGCATCCTCACTTGCAAGTTTATCATGCGACGATTGAGGGACTTTGGCAAGTATTTTTAGCACTGAATCTAAAACTGTCGAGACGTCCTTCTCTGAAAAGGCATTGTATTTTTCAACCCTTTGACCTGATTTTTTATCTACGTATGGATCATAGCAATTATCAGCAACTTTCTTACAACACTGAGCCAGTTCGTTTAATGATTCTGCAATATCGCCGGAAGTTTTGCCCCCATACTCTAAGGCATCTATCTCTATCTTTCTCAACCTCAAGCCAAAATCTTTGCTCCCTGGAAAAGTTGAAAAAGTATGTGCACCATCTACAAGCATCGATTCCAAGATGGCACGATAAGAACTGAACAAACGATTTATTTTATTGTTTGTTGGCTCTAAGAGTCTCTTCCCTGCCTTGAGTTCTCTTAAAGCTCTCAGCAATAGCGGTCTTTGAACTCCAGGCGCAGCGGATGCAAAGGCAGTCCATTCTTGGCTGTTCCACATCCACGGTGGAATTGAGAGAGAATGCACAGCATCTTCAACCGGAGGTACTCGAAAAACCCTCACGTCCTCCTTAAGATCTGAAAATGTTTCAGAATATTCACCATTGGGATCAAGGATGATGAATCTTGCATTCACTCGTCCTGCTTGATTCGTATTTGCTCGTTCCTTTGAAGCTTCAGTGAGCGACCAACGAATCAGTCCCGCAACAGAACAAGATTTTCCACTTCCCGTATTTCCAAGTACAGCAAGATGGCGACCAAATAATTTGTCAGGGTCGACCGAAACAACAGAATTGCCCGCAAGAGGTGAAGTTCCAATTTGGATTCTTCGATCCGCTCCTTGAGATTCTACAATTGAACGTAATTGTTCGTGGGTTGGTAGTATTACCGGATCACCGACAGATGGAAATGTGGACACACCTCTTTCTAATCTGAATTTATATCCATTCGTTCCCTTTTCTCTAACCGACACAAGTGTACCGACTGGCGTAATCGACAGTTTCCGTAAAGGGAACGGTAAATCAATAAGACCAAAATCTTTGTAACCAGTTCGTTTAGGAAATGCAGACCGTTCGATTCCCAACCAAGCTATAATCCCCACTACTGCACCGGTTTCATTTGGAATAAGTACATATCCATTAAGTCGGGGGAATCCGCTCGGAATCCCTGTATTCAGTGCAGTCGCTTGAGGCGCGTCAAGTTCTAAGAGAACCTTGATCTCATTAGGGGAGACGACTTCGACGGTGCCGATTGTAAGGGCTGAAAGATTCTCAACAATTGTGCTCATTTACTTTGCCTCCTCTGCAGATGAACTTGATTCGGCTATCGGTATTACACCTCGTTTCTTCAGTAACTCTGCTTCTCTCCAAGTAATTTGGTCGATCGCAGGTTTAGGAAGATAATGTTCTACTAACGTTGGGATATTGCCGAAATGGTTGCCAATCAAAAGAGAAATCTGGACATCGTGCCCAACATTCGAACAGAATTTTTTGATTCTATTTAGTTTATCATCCCATGAAATAATAACCAGATGAGTCGATGGAATGGTCAACATATCTTGGATTACTCGATTGATATGATTATCTCCAAACCCATAACCGTAAGAAATCAAAACCGAGTTAGGTCTACATAAGCTTGCAGAGAAATCTCGGAATAATTCAGAATAGGGATAGTATAAGGTCTCAATTTCTTTAGCCGGATTCGGATAAATCATCATAGAACTAAGAGGCTCCCTTGTTAGGTCGGGATGATCGGGAAGTGATCCGAATGGAATAGCATACCGACGAATTGCACCTAATTCATACCTCCAGTCGATAGAACCATGAAGCTTACAGAATTTTATCACTCCTTCTAAGTAACGAGGTTCACCTCGAATACCCGGTGGATTGTAGTGAAGGTCAACCTCCAACCGTGAGGATCGAAAGAGCGGAGATAACGCCCCAACAAATCTGTCCACAACTCTTAAACCAATAAGATCGCATCCATATTCTACTAATCTGTCATAGTTTGTGGTGAACAGATTCAGCCGCTCTCGCGAAGATGTCCGACTTGCGAAGCTTAATAAGAAAGAGATTAGAAGCTTCTGAACGTTATCTCCTTTTTCATCACCCTTCTTTATAGCAGCATGAATTGATTTTTCTGTCTCAAGTATAGAGCTTACAAATGTTGAAAGAATGTTATCAAGCACTATCTTCAATTCATTCGCTTTTTGATCTTCGAGGATGCTTAGTCCTGTCTTAAGCTGAATAATAGCACTGATTTGATCTTCTATGTTGTACTCAACCCTCGAACTTTGTTTTGCAATCGTCATTGCATATTTATTAATATGCTCCTTAAGGTTGTGATCGTAGTTCACAACACCCATTTCAGTACCTTTGGCTCCAGCCGCTGATGCGATCCCCAGAGTAAATCCACTTCCAAGCAATAGTGAGAGATGTTCGCTCTGAAAAACAGCAGAGAGCTAGGATCGATATCTTTCCTATATTTCTCCGGCTCTGTTGGCTCACTATCCTATTCACCTTTTTTAGTACCAACCCGATAATGATGTGGTTTCCATTGATCCTGATTGTCCAGTTTTATTTTAACTTTTCCCATAGTAACCTCTTTATATTGTTTCTGAACCATTAAATAGAATTACAACTTCTCAGACTTGTTTAGTAAATCTCCATCAGGATAGTCTTCCTGTGTGTTGTAATTAAACTCTGTTTAGTCGTCATTCACCGTTTCAACAACGGCAGCGTCATCGGCGGAATATTCATCCGTGAGGTCATGCTATGTACAAACTCGCGGAAGAAGGGCCATGTGTTCAGTTGTAAGCTTACCTCTTTGTAAATCGAAAAGAAATCTTCGGTAAACGGCTCTTTACAGTTCATGCGTACGAGGAATGTCAAGCTTATCTGTATATACCGGGATTTCGATTTCGGTTTGCGTGCATCTAACTCGTACCGCTGCAAGATATTGATTACACCTTCCTTTTCCTGCTCGAAATGACTTTCATCTCTTATTCCGATCTCTAAATCCGTTGTTGACCTTATATCTTTATTTACAAATGTTTTGCTCTCCTTCAAAGAGATTTCAATTAAATTTACTCCCCCAAGTATTTTCCGATAATCTTCCGGAGATAGTTTTGGTTTTGAAGTCATAAATTATGCTGCCCTTTCATAGTCTGTTTTGTATATAAGCCGTAGCTCCTGACGCCTATCATACCCAGTAGTTGCCCCCTCGATCTTGTACTCTATGCTTCGCATCTCTTCAATCAGCTGATTAAAACGACCCACACATCCTTCCATCACTTTCTCGAATCCATCGGTAACCGCACTGGACGTAAGTAAATATTGAACATACTGGTTCAAGCTAATGTCGTTATCAGTTGCACGTTTTGCCAAGTAGCGGTGGAGTTCTTTCGGTATCCGCATTACAAATCGGCCGCTATATTCTTCATCATCCTCTTGCTTAGGCTCGGGGATGGGAATCCCTTTTTTCAAGTAATCTTCAAACAGTTCCAGTTTAATCTGTTCAAGATTTTTGATTGCCTCATCAATAGTTTCACCGTCACCGACAAATGCATTACGACCAAGCTGTGGTATCGTTGCCGCAAAGCCGCCGCCCTCGTCTTTGGGAATCTTAACAACTTCAATTGGATAATTTAAATTCATATAATAGTTCAAATCTTTTTTCACGATTTTTGTTCCTCTATTAGTTCGATTGTTTTAATAAGTTTTTTCAGATAGAAGTGTTTAACACACTGTCCACCGGAAACAGGTATAACGAATTCACCGTCAAGACCATACTCTAGAAGACCTTTTAATTTTGGGTGCGATATTTTGTAGAGGTGTGAACCCGTCTTCCCACCGTATGTCCACAGCTCTGGGAAATAATAATTGAGCACCGAAATTAGCTCTTCTTTCGGTACATCTTGTTTTGAACATTCCCATTTTTGGAGTTTCTTTTCAATTTTTGGCATTTAAATTTAACTCCCTTATTATACTATATTTAGTATCAAAATGCAAGTACATTTATTTTTATTATAACTAAAATCACAAATTTCCCCTTTCCTCTATCCCTACTGGAATCTCTTTAACTTTGACAATTTATTTTGTCTACAAATATATACTTTTGTATATAAACGACAATAATTAAACGGCGGATAATCAACCACTCAGTGGTGGATTATCCACCATGTAGTCTGAACCATGATTCACTTGATTATAGGATTACCTCGAATAGTATTATCATGGTAATCCTTTAATCTTAATAATCCCGGATCAGACAATCAGCATCAACTTTACTGCGGCAATAATTAGCACAACGCCGAGAAGTCTGAGTAATGTTATACCTGAGAATTTTTTTGAACCCCATGTTGAGCCAATCAATCCGCCGAGGATGGCTGCGAAGAGAAATGGTGTCAATGTGCCGATGGAAAACCTGCCGTCAAACAGTCTTCCGAAAATACCTGCAATAGAATTTACAACAATGAACATGGCTGATGTTGCAGCCGTAAATTTTGGATCTGCCCATCTCATCAAGAGAATAATCGGGCTAAGGAATATCCCGCCTCCCACACCGACAACGCCTGATAAAAAACCGATTGCACCACCAGTTGGCAGGGCGATCTTCATACTTGGTATCGTGAAAACAGGTGTTCCACTCGTATCAGATTCAAGTTTAATTGATAAACGAAATGCGGCAGCAATAAGTGCGATTGCAAGCAATAAGCCATAGTAGTATTTTGGAATATGAACTATGCCGCCTATGAATGCAAAAGGAATAGAGGTAATTAAAAATGGAATAGTGAGCTTGGAAGAAAAATACCCGGAACGATAGTACGAGTAAAACGCAATTCCGGCAACAAAGATATTCAGGAGCAATGCAGTTGAAGCCATTTCATCCGGCGCAAATGAAAACAAAGATAGAATCGCAAGATAGCCCGATGCACCACCATGTCCTACGGATGAGTAGAGAAAGGCAACAAGAAAAAAGAGGCAGCAAATTAAAAAAATTACTTGAACTTCCATTGTCATTCACCAACGATTTGAACACACACTTCACGTGTTCTTGGTCGGTTATCAAAATCGATTAACACTATCTGCTGCCAAGTGCCAAGCTGCAAATCACCATTAGTGAATGGAATAGAAAGCGAAGGCCCAAGCAGCGCTGCCCGAACATGGGCAAATCCATTTCCATCGCCCCACCTTGCATCGTGATCGTAATGGATGTTTTGCGGCGCTAATCGCTCGATCGCCCTTTTCAAATCTTCAATTACACCATGTTCGTACTCTATGGTTGTAATACCTGCCGTTGAGCCGGGAACGAAGACATTCACAATCCCGTTGATAATTTTTATTTTGGATAGAATGCTTTCGACCTTTGCAGTAATATCGTGGACATCGTTGAATCCGGATGTCTTGATTTGGAATGCTGATGAAAGAACCATTATATTATGCCTTTTTAATATTTATAAAAAATATTTTCGTTGTCTTTACTAATTCGTAGTAATAATGGTTGTCTGTTCGATCCCTAACTTACGCAGATATGCACCGGGCTCCAATAATTTTCCTGTCGCATTGCGAAGACGCTCCCACCATTCTATAGTCTCGCCTGGAGTGTAAAGATATTCTATCATCCATGCTGCGATTTTTGGATTTGATATTTTCTCATACCCAAATTTACTTGTTAGGGCTTCATTAAGTTGGGCGGCTATCATCTCTCGAAGTATAGATTTATAAAAACTACACGGTGAAGTTATATAAGATGATGAAAAACTAAAAAAATAATCACCGTTTTCTTTGATAGTGCCGGACAAATACTTGGTGAACATTGCATAGTCAAGTGAATCAAGGTTTTCATTGGGGTTCTTATAGATTTCATACTCGACAGCAAAATCTTTGAGCGTTCTCCTTAATCGGAGAAGTGCGGGTGAGCCGCGACGTGAAAGATAATTATGAATTTCTTTTTCTTTTGCTTTGGTGAAGGCGCCAAGCCAAAGGGAATCGTTTACAAATTCGCTATGCATCAGTGCAACACCTTCTTCAAATGAAGGATTAAATGTACCGGCGACCCGATCATATCCTTTAAGAATCGGATAATCAACAGTGGTATGGGCGGCGTGAAGCGCCCGCCCATACTGATAGAATGCTATAGAGTAGAAATATATCCCTTTCTGTGGCGATAGAAGTATTCGAATATCATTTGGTATTGTGATACATATACAATTATCTGAGTGCGTGTTGTTGATTACTGCTTCGTTGATCGGAAGAGAATCAGTATGAAAGCCAATTCTATTTTCAAAACGGTGAAGAATATGAAAGATAGAATCGGCTGGAAAATATTTGTCTGGTAATACTTTAACTTCTTTTTGTACAAACTCTATATCCCAGGGTCCAAAGTCTTTAATGCGTAATTTCTTTTTGATGGTTAAAACAAGTTTGTCAAAATCGTTCCGAGTCAGTTCCTCAAGACTATTTAATGTTTTAAAAAGCCCTCCTTCATCAATTGATTGTATGTTAAGGATTAGGGAGTAATAATTTGGAAAACCAAATAGATGTGCGCGCTCATTTCGTAATTTAATTAGCCGAATAAAATCCCTTTTAATATCATCTGGTATTTGTGAGTGTGTCGACCATAGTACTTGTCTTTTATTCTGCTTCTTTTCTCGTTGGAGTTTATTTATCAGCTCAGAACCGTAGAATTTATTTCCCCCTAAAGTAAATTTGTATCTCTCAAATCTTTGCTGAATAGAGTTTTGCAGCGAAACGATTTCAGGATCGAAATTAATAGATCCGCCAATAAAAGCACGATGCCAAAGTTCGAGTCTCCGGGCAAGTAGTTTATCTGCAAGTGAGTTAGACCTTGCCCGCCATTCTTCTATTATATGTTGAGTAGCTGTGTCAAGAAATATTGTTGCTAATTCTGATTGAGCGGAATCAAGATTGTACGATTCTCTGCCCATGAGCATTTCCCAGCGGGCTATCTGAAAGTTCGTACAAGCGGTTTCGTATCTCTTTTCAAGCGTGTCGAGGAAAAGGTATAATTCATTTTTTGAAGTAACTCTTGGTCTCTCTTGCTGCGCACACGAAATCATCGCAATCACGACAAAAAGATATAACACAAACGATATAATATTTTTAGATTTAATATTGGTCAAATAGTTTGACAAAGCTTAAATCCCTTCGACAACAATCATATTAGTGGCGGCGGTTTCGTGTCGTATTTTCTTCGCGTCACGGTACTCTGGAGATGCCCACCATTTCTTAGCTTGCTCGATACTTTCAAACTCTAGAATTACAAGACGTTTCGGAAGCCAATCACCTTCAAGGACATGGACGGGACTTCCACGCACGACATACTTTCCACCGTATGCGGCAACAGTTGGGGCGGCTAAGCTTTTATACTCTTCATAACGAACTGGATCGTTAACAACGATATCAACAATCACGTATGCTGGCATTGGATGTATTCCTTATGAATTTTCGACAGAGCAATTATTTAGATTGAAATAAATATATTAAGAATCCTTCGGATTGACAAAGATGAAATAACTTCTGGGATTATAAGTATGTTATTCGGGTAGCGCGTGTTCTTGATACCATCTGAAATCTCTAATCGCAAAGATGAAGCCAATAATGATTGAAGATATCCAAACAAGAATTCCGATGATGAATATGCCATCACCAAGTGGTTCAGCGATTTCAAGATTGCCCGAAAGAAGCCAGTTCCAATCATGTATCAATCCTTTTGCAATCAAAGGGAGTTTCTTGAAGGGTGCATCTTTAACATAAACACTAATAACCATAAACCAGCATAACTTAGATATGACGGATTCTGCCGCGCTGTAACTATAAGAAGTGCAAGTGGAATAAGACATTGGAATAAAGAGCCGCCCAAAAAATACATCCACCTGCCGAAGATTTTGAAAAAGAAATGACCTGCTTCATGAATGTATAAGTTTATGATATCGATAACCCAAACCAAAAACGGTGGACTATAAGATGGAATCTCGGGATGATACCCGGTCGCTAAAAAATAAGTCAGGTATGCGAGATAAAGGAAAATTAGGAGCTTTATGCTGAGGAAAATATATTTCATTATGTGTCAACAAAAAAAATAGTGCTGATCCAATAAAAACTTGGATAGATTAACAGATGCAGAGTTTGATTTTTATTTCACTAAAATCATTCTACGGGTTTCTGAACTTCCACCTACCTGAAGCCGGTAGAAATAAGTTCCAGAACCTAAATCCTTAGGAGTCCACTCAACAGAATAATGTCCGGGGTACATTGCAGAATATATTAAAGTTTCAATCTCTCTGCCCGATATATCGAACACTTTAAGTGTAACCCCACTAAAATGCGAAATCTGAAATTTAATTTCCGTCTTTGGGTTAAAAGGATTAGGGTAATTTTGTTCTAACGTAATAGAGGATGGAAACAAACTTATATTTTCATCTATTGTTAGAATATCCTGTGCGTTCAACCACGCAGTATACCAAAGAGAAGCAAGAGCAACAGTTGCACTCTGAAATTGAGCGCTTGTAAAATATTTTGTTTTTTGCCAAAGAGCATTGTAGTATGTTGATGGCGGTGTTCCGCTTCCGTTCCATCCTGAAACGCTTTTTGCGTACGTATCTGCGGCTAATACTGAATCAACAAGTGAGTTTGAATGAAGAATATATTCAAAGGAGTAATCGAGCGGTGAATCGATATACTGAATTGAATCTTGGGAGATTATAATTGATGATTTAAATGTATTGATCATAGTAGATTCATATCGACTGTGAATGCCGTCGTTTCCTGTCAACTTACCGTCATAATTTTCGGTACAGTGGAGTGGTTGATGAGCATCGGCGACATAATGTCCAAGGTCGCTCATTGTTGCTTTTGCAGTAACAAAATCACCTCGAACAAATTGAGCAGTAAGCGAATCAAATGTTAATTGTATTGCCCAAGGTAGTGTGCCGTTTTGACGGACATTCCCACGTCCATAAAGGGCGATAACGGAATCAAGATTACGCGGAAGACTGTGGAAATTGGGATAGATATCGATGTCGAAATAATGTCGTTGAGCTTCCGCAAAAAAAGAAGTATCGTTGTAATTCTTTCGATAATCTGCATCTGATGCGTGGGACTCATAGTATATACTGTCTGCTTTCAACGTTGCCATCGAATTGGGAAGATGCATTACAGATTTACGATTGATAAGTTTATGCCCTGTAGAGCCCCATGAATATGAAACATTTGTGATTAAGAAAATAATTGGGATACATCTTAGTAAGACGTTAGTGAATTTCTTCATTTTAACCTTTTAATAATGTTTACTTATGAAAAATTTTTCTTTTTACGCTCCTCTGCAACCGTATATTCGCAAATGATTCTATGGGAGCGGGCTCGTACGAATAAAGTCTGATAGAAACAGACTGATATTTTCAAAATAATGAACACAGTCGGATTCATCCGACTTTTTTTGATTAGCATCACCGTTCACGGTGATGCGATGAGGAATTCTGACAATTCTGTGTAATTTCAGTTAGCGAGTTCTTTCCAGTGTTTAGCGTAACTGGTGAGTGTTTGATCAACGAGATAGTGGATGGTATCTTTGTCAAATGAACCATTCTTCATGCGTTTTCCTGGCCGCATACCCGTGAGGATTTCAAGTCCTTCGTCGATTGTTTTTATTGCATAAATATGGAAAAGTCCACCTTCAACCGCATTAATAACATCGGGACGAAGCATTAAGTCTTTTTGATTCTGATGCGGAATCATTACTCCCTGTTTGCTTGTAAGACCGCGTTGTTTGCATACGTCGAAAAAGCCCTCGATTTTCTGATTGACACCACCTATGGGTTGAATTTCTCCTTTTTGATTGACAGAGCCGGTAACTGCGATATCCTGGCGGAGTGGGACTTCAGCTAAACTTGAGAGAATAGTATAGATTTCGGTTGAAGAGGCGCTATCACCATCAACACCACCGTAATTTTGTTCAAAAGTAATGCTCGCAGTCATCGTCAACGGTTTATTATGTGCATACATCCCGTGCATATATCCACCGATAATCAGCACACCTTTATTATGAATCGGTCCACTCATAGCTGCTTCACGCTCGATGTTGATAATTCCGGCACGCCCCATCGATGTTTTTGCCGTGATACGGCTTGGAATGCCAAACATGTATTCTCTCATATCAATAACCGACAATCCATTTAACTGACCAACGACTTGTCCTTTTGTATCAATCATGAGTGTTCCTTCGTTGATCATTTCTTTAGTTTTGTCTTCGAGAAGCTTAATTCGATCAATGCGCTCATCAATAGCTTTCCGAACATGTTTCGCATTAACAACGCTGCTTTTATCTTTTATAGCCCAGTAACTCGATTCACGTATTAGGTCTGCAACTATATTAAATCGTGTTGATAATTTGTTTTGTCGTCCGGCGAGTCGGACACCATCTTCAATTACTGCAGCCATAGCAGTGTTATCAAACGGCGTGAGTTTTTCATCATCACAAATCATCTTGATGAAATGAAGATAATTATCGATCGTTTTTTTATGCTTGGGCATTTCAGTATCAAAATCTGCCCGCACTTTAAATATTTTTTTGAAATCATCGTCCTGGTCATAAAGTAGATAATAGATATATGCATCGCCCAGCATGATAATTTTAATGTCGATCTCTACAGGTTCCGGTTTAAAAGCGGAGCTTGCGCCGAGAAATCCCAAATCACCGGGTTGGATTTCAAGTAAACCGTTGCGTAGTGTGCGCTTTAACGTTTGCCAAACCCCCGGCTCGATCAAAGCATCAAGAGCGTTAATTACTAAATATCCACCATTGGCACGAAGAAGTGAGCCGGCTTTTATGAGTGTAAAGTCTGTTCGCCAAATACCATTTTTATCCACTTCTCTCTCAATCGTACCAAATATATTTTTGAAACGCGGATTGGTTTCAATGATGATTGGAACACCTTTTATTCTTGAGTTGTCAACTACAACGTTTACCTGATATTCTTTAAATTCATCTTCGTCCTGCGGTTGTGAAGATGGTACCCCCGGTATCTGTGGCGGTGGTTCTTCTATCACGCGGAAACGGTTGAGTTCGCTCATTATGCTTTCCTGAACATCATCGAGATAATGCTGGAGTTTCTCATTACTATACTTCGCTCGAATCTCTTTCAGGTGATCTTTAACAACGGGAAGAATAAATCGCTCCGACAATTCATTAATAGAATCTTTTGCTTTGCGCTCGATGTTCCGCAGTTCACGCAGCATCAGATCCATTTGACCTTCGAGATGTGTCCGATCACTCATCATATGGTCAATTTGATTTTTGTCAAGTTTTCCTTCCTTAACAAGATTATCGAGCTGCTCGAAAGCTGTCGGCTGTCCGTTGATAACAGGTGCAATATCTGGTCTCATCATGGGACCAACCTGAACTTGAATAACCTCAAAACCACGCTCTTTCACTTTTTGCTCGAAATCTTTGAGAACACTTCGCTGGCGTTCTTGAAAGAATTCCATCGCACGTTTACGCTCATCTTTAAATCGCTTACTGTCGAACACGGCTGGAATATCTTTGATCATTTCCTGAATGAGATTATCCATATCCGTTTGAAATTTTGTGCCCCATCCAGCGGGAAGACTGATTAATATCGGTTGATCACTATTTAAAAAATTGTGTACATAACAATGGTCTCTGAGTGAGTCTTGTTTATCCTGGAATTCAGCAAGAAGCCGCTTGATTGTGGTCATTCTTCCCGTACCAGAAAATCCCGTAACAAAGACATTATAGCCGGGGTTTTTCATTTCTAACCCAAGTCGTAACGCACCTATTGCACGATCTTGACCGATGATTTCTTTCTTTGGGATTATGTCATCGCTGGTTTTTACTTTTAAACTATTAGGATCGCACCGCCAGCGCAACTGGTCAACGGGAATTTCTTTCGGAGATTTTGGTTTTATCATAATCTTAAAGGTAACCTGTTTAAGTTTATTTTGATAATTTGTTATTTAAAATAAGAACGTTTGGGGTAAATGGCAAATTATGAGACCCCGTTGATTCTGCTAAAATCTGGCAATTGATGTTTTGTATAAAAAGAATGAAAAACATATAAAAAATCCTTCTTTCCCCCTTATTTATCAATAAGTTAGCTACCCCTGCTTATTTGTGACATTTATCAAATGGCCGTTGAAATGTGGAAACGAAAATATTATATTTATGCAAACGCACCCCCCATCAAAAAATGAAAAAATAACATCACTATTCTCACGAACTTAAAAAGTGATTTAAAAAATGTGCTGCACGTACTCATTATATAAAGATAATAAGACGATAAATTAAATAATGGATAATGGTATGAAACAATCATGCTTTGTATATCGTCAAGCAGGATCAATAGAAGAGTTTCGAGAACTTTTATTTATCCGCAGTTTAGCGTCCCCGGAAAACAGATTCGCCAAGACCGAAACAACAAAAGAGGTGCATCTTAACATTGATTCTTATGATTCTCGTTCATTCCACTTCGGTTTATACAAAGTCTTAGATGAAGAATCGGCACCAGTCGGTTACATAAGGATTGTAGGTGACATGGGAAGAGGACCTCTGTTCAGAGAAGTTGAAGAGTTGATTGATGATCACCCGACTGCATTGGCGAAATCTTTTGATGTTGTGAGTACACCATTTCCCATGATGCGATATTTTCCCGGGGCGCTGGTAGTTGGAGCATTCTACCGAAAAATAAAGGAAGGGGGACAAGCGCTCGTAGAAGCGAGCCAGCATTTACTCGTTCAGCAGGTCGAGTCTGCAAGTCTTTCGCAATTTATGGTTTCAGCTATGCTTGCCACGGCATTAGTGCATTGTGTAGATGTTGTAATTATCATATGTGTTCCTCGACTTAAAACATTTTATAATCAGTTTGGGTTCTCATCCTTACCAGGAACGTATGAACATTACTGCCCAATGTTTGATAAGTCTGTCGTTTGTATCTTTGGTACACAAAAAAGCTTACCCATCGAGATGGTCGATCAAATCCACAGTATGGCAGAGGTATTCGAAGCGACAGGATGTATTTGCTTCAATCCGACTCAACCAAATAACTTCTATCCAACTGAAGAGTATTTGCAAAACCAGAACTTGTTAGCAGAAGTTGCAGCACGAATGCTCGTTCTTGAAAGAATGCAGAACAACCAGAAAAATCTCAGCCTTCGCATTAGTAAACGTCATGGAAATGCTGTCGCAAAGGATTCACGAGTGGGCTCACTGCATGGGGAAGATATGACGAAGCAGAGCACCCCTGCTGTTTTTCAAATAATCCAGAACAAATCTTATGATAATATTAATAATTATTAACTTTTAAACTACCACATGTCAATATATTTTATAGTAAATTAAATTTATAAAAGGAACCAAACAATGTCAAACAAAGAGGAAAACCGTAACATTGAAAATGGACTAAAACATGAAATTGGGATTCATGGAATACTTGGTAAAAGCGAAGCGATTCAAAATGTGCATGAGAATATCAAGATTGCATCGGAGTCATCAAATGAAACCGTGCTAATAATCGGTGAAACCGGGACAGGTAAAGAATTGGTCGCACGTTCCGTTCATCTACACAGTACACGGTCAAAAAATCCTTATATTGTTATTAATTGTTCTGCAATTCCATCGACTCTAGTTGAATCAGAACTCTTTGGCCATGAGCGGGGTGCTTTTACGGGTGCAACGGAATTGCGGAAAGGAAAGTTTGAGCTTGCTAATCACGGAACCCTTTTCTTAGATGAAATTGCCGAGATGCCAGTAGATATCCAACCAAAACTTTTACGTGTATTGGAGGATCGGAAGTTTTATAGAATCGGTTCATCTGTTGAACAAATGGTGGATGTTCGTGTTGTTGCCGCAAGCAGTAAAGACTTGCGTAAAGTTATAGCGGAAGGAAAATTCAGAGAAGATTTATTTTACCGACTGAATGTCATACCGATCTATCTCCCACCGCTCCGGGAACGACAGGATGATATACCTTTATTGGCGCAATCATTCCTTGGCGAGTTTACTAACAGCACCAAAAATTTCACGAAAGATGCCATTGATCTTTTAAAAAGTATGGCATGGAAAGGAAATGTGCGCGAGCTTAAAAACCTCGTAAAGAGCCTCTCCCTTTTCATAAAAAATCCAGAAATTAATGCAAATGATATAAAGAGAATACACTTATCTACCGACATGGACGGTGTTTCAAATCTTGGTCTTATGCTTAAGCAGCTTATTCAATCCAACGCTGGGCAAACGAATCTTTTTGAAAATATTGGGGAGCAAATTGCGGAGCTTGCTCTACATTTAACTAATGGAAAGGTGACCACTGCCGCACAAATGCTTGGTATAGACCGTAATGCGCTACAAAGAAGAATACAAAAGTATAAACTTACGACATTAAATCCTTCCATTCCTGTAGTAGTTAATAACTCAAGTTGACCGTTTTTTAGATAATAGATTTGAATAAAAGGGCTACCGGTGGTATATTTAACCTTTAAGAAATTAACAAATAATACTCCAAAGGTAGCCCATATGTTTAAATTACTAAGAATTCCTCAAAAAATCAATACTTTGTTAGCAGAACTGGAAACATTTTTTACACTTCCCCAATGGGTACACTTCCAGACAATGCTTGTATCACTGCTTATCACACCGTTTAGAGCCAATGTTAGTGGTCGATCACGTGTGGTTGCCTTTGGAACACATCGCACGAAACATAATGAATTTCTACAAAATCATGAATCTCGACTCAGCAAGGTTTTAAAGTTTTATGCACTGCAAGTGCTTGCATTACTATACCGGCTTGGGGAACCACTCTATATACTGATTGACGACTCGAAATCGATGAAACGAGGGACTCAAATCCAGGCTGCTTTTCGCTATTTTGACCATGTCACCCAACGGTA
>JASEHD010000025.1:18982-29599 GCA_030019075.1 Bacteroidota bacterium | reverse complement strand
TCTGTCGATGCTTTTCCAGCATCATACATATTACCACCGTGTATTTTAAATGTTTGTGAAAACGACTTTTCCATTTTATAGTTTGCATGTAAGCTGTGCCATCGTTGGAATAAGCCCTTTTTTATATAAAATTCCACATGCTTCATACATCGAGTATTGAGTTCCGAGGAGCGGAATCATTTTTCCCTTTGCTAAAGCAATAATACTATTATCAGGCCTTTTCCCTCTAACGAAAACTATCGCTTTGATTTCTGCAATATACGCAGTCTGAATCGTTTGGATATTTACTAATCCAGTCAGCAGTAATGCACCGGACTGAGAAAATGCAAGAACATCACTCATCAAATCAGAAGCGCAGCCAAATTCAACAGGCATTTTCAACTGGTCAGACCCAGTAAATACTTCGCAAGCGAGAGACGAAGTAATATCTGTAAGTGTCATTTTCATTTAATTATCAATCTTGTGGTTTTGTCGAAATCTGATTCACAAGTTTATCATCTATATAGATAGCCCTGCCAGCGGGGATGCGTGTTCCCGGGCATTGGCTCCAACACTGTCCACATCCTGTACATTTATCAACATCAATGTAACGTGCCTTTTTTCGAACCTTTATTTTAAAATTACCCATATAACCGCTCATACTATCGACTTCAGAATAAGTCATCAACGTGATGTCTTTCCTGTGACCGACAGAAACCATCTTGGGTGTTAAAATACACGCAGCACAGTCGAGCGTGGGAAATGTCTTATCGAACTGCCCCATTTTTCCACCGATAGTTGGTTCTTTTTCAACCAGATATACATGGTGACCCGCGTTCGCGATCTCCAGAGCGGCTTGAATACCAGCAATTCCACCCCCAACAACAAGTGTATTCTTATTCATTGGAGAATAAGTAACCTCAAGCGGTTGATGAAGTGCGACACGTCTTACAGCCGCATTTACTAAAGCTGTTGCTTTTTGTGTCGCTTCTTTAACATCGTCGTGTATCCATGAACAATGTTCGCGTATATTGGCTATCTGAACCAGATACCTGTTTAAACCAGCCGACTCGGCAGCCAACCTAAATGTAAGCTCGTGCATGAGCGGTGAACAGGCTGCAACGACTATACGATTTACCCCAAGGTTTTTAATATCCTGTTTAATTAAATCCTGCCCGGGATCGGAACACATGAATTTATAATCGCGTGAAATAACCACATTCGGCTGTTTGGCGATGAAGTCGCGTACGGCAGCAACATTAACGGTTGCTGCAATATTTACACCGCAGTGGCAAATATACATTCCGATTTTTACTTGTCCGTTTTTTTCTTGATCGTTCTTTTCCATGATTATTAATACCTTTATTAATTTTAGATAATCATTTTAATAATAACATTTTCTTTGTGTTTGAATATTTATCTGCTTGCAAGCGATAGATATATACACCACTTGGAAGCTGGTCTGCATCAAAGTTAACTGAATATTGACCCTTTGTCTTATATTCATTAATTACTGTAGTAACTATTTTCCCTAGTATATCGAAAATTGTTAATTTTACATCACAATCTATTGGAAGTTCAAACTGAATTGATGTTGAAGCATTAAATGGCTCGGGATAATTTTGATTCAAAGAAAATTCCTTAATCATAGAGCTTGATACCATTAAATTTTCAGGCGATGGAAATTGTTTATATCCTTTTTCATATCTCCCCTTTGAAATAAGAATATAGCTTCGGCTCATACTAACAGGCGGAAACTCAATTGCAGAAAATGATAATATAATTGATTGTCCCGGCTCTAATGTGGTATATAAACTATCATCTTTTCGTAATTTTGTAGTAATATCTCCATATGTTGAGTGTATTGCTGATGTAATCGGCAATTTTTTCATCTGATAACCTGGCTGAATACGTAATCCGAAATTAATGTAATCCACAGAAGCTTTCTGGCACCAAACAATTTTCCAGTTATTAGGGTTTTTTAATGTCATAGGTACAAACCTCAATGTCGGTCGTTGACGAAACGTAAGAATGGGATCATAGTCAGCATCTGTTTGGGTGTTAGCTATGTAAGCAATTTTATTTACTTTCGGTAATGCGGCAGCTGAAGCTTCAGTTCCAAAAAATGTGCCTTGCAATGAAGCAACTTCTTTTGATAATTGAGGATTAGAGATTGACAAAAACATGGTATCATTTCTGTTTACTATTACATTGTTTCCATCGAATGATAAAATCTGATTGAAAATGTCATTACGATTAAGTTTTGCCTGTTTCAAAGTATGGGGCGTGATATATTGGTATATTTCACCTAATTCCGAAACATCGATCTTTGTTGAATTTGGATGATCTACTGTAAGAAGTGTAAAGTGATCAAAAAAAGACCGTTCATTTTCAAATTCACGTATCTGTAAAATATATTTTCCATTATCAATACGTAAAGGTTTTATTAGACGATAGAAATCAATAACATCTTTACCTTCATTACCTGGATATTCGCTCTGAGGAAGTATATTATTATCTTCATGGAACTGAGTACTATCCCATGTATAAACATATGGACAACTTGGCGGTGGAGGAGGTGGTGGTCTATCTCCTACTTTCAATATAATTTGTATCGGAAGTTCGGCTCCACTCTGCCACGGGTCAATATATGCTGTTGCTCCAACATAATATGTTTGGTGTTCGTATTCTACTCCAAAATTCTTTATAAATGCTTTATTACTTGTAGTATAGCTTACAAATTCATACTGACTAGTTGGAGCAGAGCAACTATGCCCCCACGCATATCTCTCAATGCAGTTTAATGGAGTAACATTTAATGTTATTGTGGCTGTTTCATTTCTGTATATCTCAAATTTATCAGCCCAAAGACTGTAAGCGTATGGAGGTGTTTTTGTCTGAAATGAATATGTTGATGACCAATTGCTATTTCCAGTTGAATTAATTGCTCTCACCCGCCAGTAATATGTTGTGTTATTCGAAAGTGAGTTGACAGTTTGTGAAATTCCTGTTATGCTTGAATTCTCATAAAAGATTGCTGAAAAAGCACTATTAGTTGCAACTTGCAAATGATATGATGTTGGACATCTATCAGCTCTGTTCCAACTTAAAGTGATTGAATTAGGAATACATGTTGCGTTATTATTTGGAGATGCTAAAGTTGGTGTAGATGGTGTATACGGTAACATGCAAGTTTCAACAGCAAACCAATATAACAATCCTGCTACTGCCCGAATGGAAAAAACAAAAGCATAGTCGGCAGCCTCAGGATAAAAAACTCCATCGTTATGTACATATGGTGCTGTTATATTCGATATGATATTTAGGACTGAATAGTCATCTCCATTGTATGTTGTTGAATAATTTGCATCACCATCCTTTAGATCTGATGGAAAACGATCGGCAATTTGGTTGGTTGTGTACATTAGATATCGCATAATTCTTGAATAATCATGGCTTGGAACAGCATTGTATATATCTAATATTCCACCTTGATTATATGCATTACTTGCTGTCCAGCCGTTATAGCGAATCTTCATCTCAGTTTCAAAAGTTTCATCTCTAGAAATTGGAAAGGGACCGTGTGCATCATTGTGTACATGCGCTGGAACTCCCATATCACCAATTGAATGAGCAATTCTTCCTAAGGTTTCAAAAACAATTTGACTTCTTAAAGGTTCACCGATTGTAACAGGTTGCGGATTTGTACATCTTTGAATTTCAAGTGTTAAATCAAGCCAACCAATATACATAGCATTACCAGTTTTGTAAAAGTCAATTAAATTATCGTATTGAATCACTACACCAAACATAGGATTACCTCCGCAAGGCCATGCATTTGGATTCCTTGGATCCCAACTCCCTGGAGAGGTCCATATCTTCCGGGAATCCCAACGTCCATATTTCCCAGGTAAAATATACTTTAATACCTTTTGGTAACTGTTTGGATTATTTTGAAGTAAATAATAAAATGTTGAATTATCACCAGCATCTGCATCCCAAAAATGAGTAAGAGTAGGACAATATTTTATTATTTCGTTGTCATAACCATATACTATGTCCTCACAATCTTCCCTACGAGCACCCACACTTATTAGTTCTGATTGGAAATAAGGACCACTGCAACCACTACCTAAAGTACCAATATGAGAGTGTAGTGATTTTGTTACGATACTTGGATATTTCATTTTTAAAAGTTCATATGCTTGTAGAACTATATATTCATGGACTGGATGCTCATGTGAAAAAATATTGTTCTTTATAGAAAGACTTAGAAGCATCAGAACGGAAATTTTTAATAAGTACAAAATTTGTTTCTTCATATGTTTGTTCCTTAAAATAATTAGTTCTTTATACTTAAACCAACGAGTAAAAATGTTGTATTTACACCATCTATCCATAGACCTCCTCGAAGCTTTGTCGATATTCGGAAATTTGCATTAATAGGAAATTCAATACCAACTTCATGCGGGATATGAATTATTGGACTAGGTGATCCAATACCTATACCCATTTGTCCAAATATAGTTAGGAATGAAATATGATATCGAAACTTTAACCCTACACTTAAAACAAAACTCCTCATTCTATCGTTGGATTTTGTCCATTGCCAATAATGAAGTTCAAATGGGAAACTAAAATAATTTTTATAACGATATTCGTGGGTTATAAGTACTAACCATCGGTGATAAATTGGTCCTTGGTCAAATTCGTACGGCTTATTTAGTGTAAAGTGGAACCCCAAACCAACACTCGTCCAAGATCCTGTATCATCAAAACAAGTTTCCTTTTCAATGTTGTTCACAGTATCCTTTGAAATCTCTTGTGCAAAGCAGGTTTGCATTATCAAGATTATACAAAAGGAAGTAGTGAATGTAATATTTTTTTTAATCATCATTCGTTTTGATCCCGTGTAACGTTAAATGTATACTCCGATTTTTACTTGTCCGTTTTTTTCTTCCATTTTAATTTTCTCCTAATGATTCTGCTAAGAGTTCAACAATATCTCGAACTACCATTTTATTTTCATATCCCATGACTTTTAGTGCATCTTCAAACCGTGAAATTTCATAAGGGCAAGAAACAACAAGAACGTTAGCTCCGGTTGTTATCGCTTCTTTTATTCGTTTTTCTGAAAGTCGTTCCATATTTTTTTCTTTATAATAAGTGTCAAGCCACATCCCACCGCCTCCGCCGCCACAACATTGCGAAGTAATCTGAGTGTGATACATTTCTTTAATTTTAATTCCCGGTATTGCACGAAGGAGATTTCGTGGATCGTCGTAGATTCCATTGTGCCGACCAAGACAGCATGAATCGTGATAAGTGGCAACGTAATTTAACTTCTTTGTTAATTTTGGTTTTAACTCATTCATTCTTTTTGCAAAGTACGTTGTTGTGTGTTCTAACGGATAGTCAAAACCGTGACAGGGATATAGAAATTTAAATGCATCATAAGCATGAGCGCCTCCTGTTACAATTTGGTTGAATTTATACTTTCGGAATAAATTCATGTTCCTCTGCCGTAATGTATCGAATAATCCTGTTTCACCTACTAATCGCGCACATTCTCCGGTGCAGTATTCGTCGTTGCCAAGAATAGCGAAGTCAACACCAAGAGCATTAAATAATTTTGCAACCGCCCGACTATTATCTTGCCCGCGTGGATGGAATGATGTGTAGCATTCAACAAACCACAGAACATCTGTTGGCTTTGGATCGGTGGGAAGAATCCGAACCGGTACACCGGCAGTTTTAACCCAATCGGCTCTCTTCCTTGGTGAAATTCCTTGTGGATTTCCGTATCGCAGCGTATTCTGAAGCGCCGTCTGTAATTCGGCTGGAACTTCAGGAAGTTTTACAAACATCTCTTCTTTCATTAACGGAAGAAGAACTTCAGTTAGAGCAATCCCTCTCGGGCACTGTGCCATACATGAATAACATGCAACACAATTAAGGAGACTCTCTGACGTAAATACTTCTTCCAATTCTCCGAGGCGGAGTAGGGCAATGATTCGCCTTGGAGGATAATCCATATAATCACCATATGGACATGTACCTGCACACGTGCCGCATTGTATGCAAGTTAATACAAGTCTGCCCTCAGGAGTTTTAGTTAAATTCTCCAGAGTGATATCACACTCGGCGGTAATACGTTCTTCGGTTATGGGCATTTATTTCATTTCCTTTTTTGTTTCATCGCAATCCCGCTCAAGCGGGACAAATTTTTTTATCTTTTGAATGCATTATAGTTGCCACGACCTTTAGGTCGTGGGTTTAGATTGATTATACTCATCGGCTTTAGCCAAAATGCATTATCTTAAAACCGTGGGCTTTTATAAACTCATTGTATTCTTGCATAAATGTTACCTTCTTGTGATGTTCTTCTTGTCTATCTATATAATCTCGGACTTTTTGAATTGCTGATTCACTAACTGAAATTGCAATGTATTCATCCTGCCATTCAAATTTATGCCGTATTAATTTTTGTTTATTCACCCAAAAGGATGACTCTCCTTTGATGAGCATCATAATTTTTGAAATAGTTTGCTCTGTTCCCAGCGAAACAAATAAATGAATATGGTCTTTAACACAATTGTGGCGGTCGATAAATATTCCTTGCTTGACGCTGTTTTCTTTAATGTGGTTTAACAATACGGGTTTCAATTTATTATCGATTAAAGGCACCCGGTTTTTGGTTGACCACATAAAATGTATCATCACTTTTGTATATGGCATAGTAATTTTGGCTTAAGCCAATATTTTATTTCTTCACTTACCCACGACCTAAAGGTCGTGGCAATTGTATTAATTCCAACACCAACAACGTATGCATCTTCGCGATGAATTCCTTTTTTGTTTTACTCAATTGCTTCATAAACAAGATCCGATATATCTTTAATACCAATCTTTCCTTCATTTCCTGTTGTCTTAAGTGCATCCTGGAACATAACGATATCTTTAGGACAAGCTACTACAAGTGCTTCAACTCCGGTTAACGATACAGCTTCTCGTACCCGACTCTCGGATGGGCGTTCCTTTATACCCGGTTCATCTTCCATCCATATTCGTCCGCCGCCAGCACCACAGCAGTAACTTTTCGCTCGGTTCCTTGGCATCTCTACTAAGTTTGTTCCAATCGCTTTCAAAACTCTTCTTGGTGCATCGTAGATTCCATTATATCTGCCCAGGTAACAGGGATCATGATAGGTGATTGTATAGTTTAATTTTTTATTAAGCTTTAATTGTCCACTGCGAACTAATTGATCGTACAGTTCAGAATAGTGTATGATGTTGGCATTCGTTTCACCATTCAAAATATATTCATTCTTCAGCGTATTATATGTATGCGGATCGGTTGTAATGATTGTACTAAATTTTGACTGCTTAATTGCCTGCAGATTTTTTTCTTTGAGGATGTCGAATAAACCCTCTTCACCAACTCGGCGAATATCGTTTCCGGAATTTCTTTCTCCTTCATAAAGAATTCCATAACTCAAACCAACTTTCTGGAATACTTTAGCTGTCTTTCTTGTAATATCCTGAATTCGGGAATCGTATGAAGCATAGTCGCCAACAAACCAGAGATAATCGACAGGCTCTTTTCGAGCGTCCTTAATTTTGAAATCCAATCCTTGTGTTGTCCACTTAGCACGCATGCGATCGGATTGACCCATAGAATTTCCATACCTGCCCATCTTAGTGAGAACATCCTGCAAGGTATTATCAATCGTTCCCTGACTTACTAAGTAACGACGCATATTGACAATTACTGGAATATGCTCGTTCAGCACCGGGCATCTATCCATACAAGATAGGCACGTAGTACAAGCCCAAAGATCCTTTTCTGATATAATACCTCCAATTAAAGGACGTATTTCATTATCACCAGATGATTTTTTACCGTTACTACTAAAGCCAGCTTCAAGTATGTGTTCTTTAAGATGATGGATAATCTCTCTTGGCGAGAGTTTAAAACCTGAAGTTAATGCCGGGCAAACACGATCGCATCTTCCGCATTCAGCACAGGCGAAGCTGTTCAATAATTGTCTCCATGTAAATTCATTCCAATGCGAAGCACCGGCGGTTGTTTCTTCCTTTGCGTCCGAAATATCTAAACTGTTTACCCGATCCGCATTTGAAAAGAAAACACCAAATGGTGATGCAAGAAGATGCAAGTGTTTAGAATAAGGCAGATAAGCGAGAAATCCGAGTACTACTAATTGGTGCATCCACATCATTAAAAGGAACAATCCACTTGCTGAATCTGCCGACATGCTTGAAAAGACTGAGAATAGAAAATTATCCGCGTGATTCAAACTTGCTTCTTCATGTCCAACAGCTACAGCGCGAAATCCTATTCCAAAAAGTGTAGTAAGCACAACTAAGGAAATCAGTGTAATGATGATGTATGCATCCGCCGTTTTCTGGAGATGGGCGGGTGGGAAAAATACGCGGCGTATGGTTGCAACTACTAAACTTATAAACACTAATACAGAAAAGATCACGAAGAATATTCTGATAATTCCAATGTCATCTGCATAAGGAATAGGGATAAACGGGAATAACCACTTTAGTAGGTTCCAGCCAAATGTTCCAGCGAAAAGTAAAAATCCCCAGAAGATCAGAAAATGTGCAACTCCGATAATATACTCATGCAGAAGACGCTTCTGACCAAGCACAAAGGTAAACAAGTATAAAATTCGTTTCCCAAGATTATCAAATCGGTTTTCTGGTTTTGCACCCATTAAGAGTTTCACCAGTTTAGTAATTCGCTTACCAAATAACACAAAGGCAATAATTGTAACTACCCAGAAAAGAACAAGTCCGGGAATGCCCAAAATATTTATTTGTATTGGATCCATTTTAAGTTTTTAGTTTTTCAATAAGTGGTGGAATTATATCGAAGAGATCGGCACATATTCCATATTGTGCTACACTAAAAATCGGTGCATTCGGATCGGTGTTAATAGCAAGTATCAAACCCGAATCTTTCATGCCTTCAACATGTTCAGGGGCACCGCTCACACCCAATGAGAGATAAAGTTTTGGCTTTACAGTCATTCCAGATTTTCCAACCTGACGGCTCAATGGCAACCATCCTTGGTCGATGACAGGGCGTGAAGCACATACTGCGCCACCAAGGATAGCAGCTAACTCTTCAGCCATCGAAATGTTATCTGCATTAGAAATCCCTCTGCCGATGGAAACAAGAACATCCTGTTTTGTAATGTCCACATCACCGGCTTCTGGCTCGATGTATTGTTTGAATACAACCTTTGTCTCTTCTGCTGGAAGACTAAGTGTTTCGATAGAAGGTTTTTTATCACTTTTGCCGGCATTACTTGGAAACGAACCGGGGTAGATGCAGATTATCCCGCGATTGCCCGGCAAGCCAACATCTGATAAAATCTTTCCACCAAAAAGCTGACTCGTGAATCCTACCATGCCATCCTTCACCCAAATATTTCTACAGAAATTGATGAAAGGCAGTCCGCTACGAAATGATAATTTCGGTCCGATTCCGGTTGAAACATTGGTCCCGCCAATCAGCACGAGTGAATAATTTTTTTGCTCGATTAAACTTTTAAGAATATTGCTGGCGATATCGGTTGAAGGTATATCCATCTGAGGATTATTTACAACGAACACTGAATCTGAAACTCCCAGGTTCGCAGCGATAGATTCAGCTTCTTTTCCAAATACAATAGAATGAAGTGTAACCTTCAACTCATCGGCAAGTTTCCGACCGATGCCCAACATTTCAAATGTAATATCCGCTATTTCTCCTTTTAAATGTTCAGCTAATATAAGAATAGGTCCTGGCATAGTTTTATCTCCTTAAAATTCCAGTTTCTTTTAGTAAGTCAATTATCTGAGCAGATATCTGTTCCGGCTCTCCTTCTATCATCTTTGCTTTTCCAGCAGCTTCAGGAATGAACATTTTTTCAATCGTTACACCAGAAGTAATTTCGGGTGGTGCAATATCAACAGTTTCGATCTTGGCGGTTTTCATTATCGAACGAACTTTTGCAACCGGAACATAACGTGGAGGTTTTTCTGCTGCCTGAATTCCAATCACGCAAGGGAGAGGTAATTCAAATTCCCCCCTGAGTCCACCTGCAAATTCTTTTATCACACTAACTTTTTTCTTCTCTGCATCCAGACTAATTCCAGTAATAACTCCGATGTATGGTGCCCCGAGAATTTCTGATAAGTAAGGAGCAACTTCTCCTTCCAAATCATCAATGGCTTGAGAACCTAAGAGTACTAATGTATCTGGACCAAGCTGACGACCTGCTGAAGAAAAATAGGAAGCAAGTACTTTAGCGATTGCCGGGGCTTGAATACCCGTCCAATCTCCGGGGATTTTCACGATGCGGTCGGCACCCTTTGCTAAAGCAGTAAAAAGCACGTCGTCCACTTCAGCAGCTTCCATCGCAACTACAGTAACGGTTCCCCCATATTTCTCTTTTAATATGAGTGCTTCTTCTAATGAATAATCGTCGGGATCATTCAACTTCATTCTCAAGAATTGAGTATCGAGAGACTTTCCTGTATCGGCTACTACCAATTCTTCGACTACATCTGGCACCATTTTAAGAAAAACGACTATGTCCATAAATTGCTTCCTTTTAA
>JASEHD010000025.1:0-18972 GCA_030019075.1 Bacteroidota bacterium | reverse complement strand
AAATCACTTTTTTAATAATATTTTTTTTCACCACAAAGGTATCTTCACAATGCCATTTATTTTTCAGCATAAGTCAATACTGGTTGTGCTGAAACTAACTCAGTTCCAACTCCTAATTTCTTTGCAGGAATTCCAAAAGCCAATCCAATAAGTTGTGTAAAATACATAATTGGAATAGATAAATTTGTACCAAATTCCTGATTCACCTGCTTCTGATAGCATTCAAGATTGACCTGACAGAGCGGGCATGCAGTTGCAATTACATCTGCGCCAGAATTGATTGCATTCTGAAGTAAATTACGCACCATACTTAGAGCAGTTGTACGGCTGGTGATAATCAACGCGCCACCGCAGCAGCGAAGTTTAAGTGGAAAATCTACAGGTGTCGCCCCTATTGATGCTATCAAGTCTTCGAAAAATCGCGGCTGCTCTACATCTTCACTATCTTTCTTTGGTCTTAATATTTGACATCCATAATATGGCGCTATACGAAGATTCTGAAGCGGTTGTGTAACTTTCGATTTTATCTCATTCAGTCCGACATCATTAACGAAGACATCAATAAGGTGTTGAACTTTGATGTTGCCTGTGAAATGCAGGTTATCCTCTTGGAGTGCATTATTAATATGTTCGGCTAAATCCGGATCTTTTTTAAGATGATCGCTTGCAAAGTACATATTTTTGTAACACCCACTGCATGGTGCCACCAAATCTAATTTTTCTTTCTCGGCGATTGCTAAGTTTCGGGCACAAAGAGTGTGTGCGAGTAATTCATCAACATGGAAGTATGCTGTCGCACCACAGCAATTCCAGTCATCCAATTCCTTAAGTTCCACCCCAAGTATTTTTGATGTCTCTAAAGCAGAAACATGGTAGCTATTCGCCATCTTCTCAAGCGAGCATCCGGGAAAATATGCGTATTTTTTCATTCGGGCTTTCCTAATGGTATAATTTTTTGAATAACTTTTTTAAAATTTTCAAGCCTCTTTATCCTCGGGGGAAGCACTGGTATCCTACCTTTAAGCATCAGGTTCGTAGCAGTTTGTGCTTCCATTAACATTTCCTGAAGCCCAAATGTAAAAAGATAAGAGGTTGCAAGAACTGGTTCGTATGATCGTCCGCTTTTAATAATTGTTTTCACAAATGTTTCTGAAAACACCGGACCAACCAATCCTTCTTTGTATTGATTCTTCCAAATTGAATAGCGTTTTAGGGCGTACATCAATTCTGCTATATCTATTCCTCTTGGGCATCTAACAGTGCAGTAGTAACAAGATGCGCAGTACCAATAAGTATTGCAATTGAGTATACGATCTTTGAGATCTGCATTAATCATAGCAATTATTTTCCGTGGAGAATAATCCATGAACTTTGCTACTGGGCAGCTACCAGAACATGTACCGCATTGAATACACGTCTTGATCGGATTCGCATGGGTAGCATGTAAAAGACCTGCGATCTCTTCGCTAAAAGATGGTCTAAGTGGCATAATGGTTCCTATTTTTTCGTTTGGGCTTTTCTTGTTTCTGCTGTTTTTAATAAAGTGCTTACCTTTTCTAAAAGCAATTTTGGCTCAACAGGTTTCTCAACCAATTCATCTACGGGAAGCAGATGTGGATGAACTGCCTGACCGGGGAACAGAAAAGCCATTTGTTCTCTAATGCCAGTAATAATTAATACTGGAATCTCTCGTAGTTTGGGATCTTTATTAAGTTTGCGCGCAAGCATGATTCCTTCTGCACCTCTTCCCATCATAATATCGAGCAGTAACAAATCATAACGCTTACTTTGCAATGCTTGGAATCCGTCTTTCGGATTATAGGCGGCATCAACAGTATAGTTAGCTTTTTTAAGAATTGATTTCAGACCGTCAACAAAATCCGGGTCATCATCAATTATCAATATTATTTTTGATTGACTCATTTAGCAACTCCTTTTTGAGAATTTGAATAAACTTCTGATTTCTTGGTTGATTGATTGTGTGACTTACTTTTCACGATTGGCAAAAGGATTGTAAAAATACTCCCTTTACCAAGTTCGCTATCTACGGAAATTGATCCGTCATGAGCTTCGATGATTCGTTTAGTAATAGCTAATCCGATCCCGCTGCCTCTTTCGGATGTTTGGCTTGACCGTCCAATATAATAATATCCGAATATAAAAGGCAAATCTTCTTTTGATATCCCGACACCTGAATCATTTATCGAGATTAAGATTTCATCATCTTTCGTTTCCGTGCTCACAAGAATTTTACTCTGCAAGCGGGAAAATTTAATAGCATTATTCAGGATATTCACCAACGCCTCGACTAAAGTTACTTCATCGCCGTGTATATAACTTTGTACTTCTTTACCTGAAGTGAGAATCGATATATCTTTTCGAGTCGCATGTGGCTGAACGCTCTCTATTGCTTTTGTGATAATATCTTTCAGAGAAATTTTTGTAAAATTCTCTTTGATTTTTTCGATGTCAACAGTAAACACCCGCAGCCATGTATGTATAAGTTTAAGAAGATCGTCAATGCGAATCTTCATCCGATTCATTAATTGATTTTGATCGTCGGTAAGTTTGTCGGATAATTCTGCTGATAATGCAAACAAATTTTGCTGAACAGCATTTAACGGTGCTTTAAGCTCGTGTGATACGATTGTAGCAAAATGTTCTCTGAGCATCTCTTTTTCTTTTTTAAGTGCTATTGTGTCTAATACAAGTCTACGTTTTTCAAGCCCGCGGCGGGTTATCAATCTGAGTTCCTCAGGTGTGAACGGTTTCGGTAGAAAATCATACGCCCCTTTTTTCATTGCTTCGACTGCTGAATGTATAGTTGCATAACCCGTAATAACAACCGTAACAAGAGTGGGGTCATAAGCACAAATCTGTTCCAACACTTCAAATCCTGATATACCCGGCATCTTCAAATCGAGAAAAATAAGATCGGGTTGAAAATCTTTCATGAGTTTTAACCCTTTATCTCCATTCATCGCTGTGGCTAATTGATAATTGCTTGTTGCTAAAATCTCGGTGCAAGATTCTAAAACAACTTCTTCATCATCAATGATCAGTATTTTATCTTTATTTTCCACTTTAATTTTTTATCTCTCTTCTTTTACTGGTAATCTTACTGTAAATGTTGTTCCTTTTCCTATTTCGCTTTGAACTGAAATCGTACCCAGATGTTCTTTAATAATTCCATAACTGATCGCTAATCCTAATCCTGTTCCATGTCCCAATTCCTTAGTCGTAAAGAAAGGATCAAAAATTCTATCTAAATTTTCTTCACTTATTCCATGTCCAGTATCAGTAAATTCTATCTCGATATATTTATCAGATGGATCGTAACTTGTATGTATAGTCAGCTTTCCGTCTCCATCCATCGCTTCTGCTGCATTGATTATCATATTCACGAATACTTGTTGTATCTGAGACGGATCGATAACAACCGATGGGAGTTTTTGTTTTAAATCTTCTGCAATTTGAATATTGTGAAAGATCGCCTGATTTTCAATCAAAGAAGTACATTCTTTCAATATATGATGCACATCCGAAAGCTTATTTTGTGGTTTTCTTTGTCTCGAAAAATCCAATAATCCTCTAATGATTTCTGTACATCTATCAGCTTGGTTCACAATTTTTTTTAGATAATCCTTTGTAGAACTTTCACTTTCTTTCTGTTCGAGCAAAAGATGAGAAAAGGCCACAATTCCCTGAAGCGGATTATTTATTTCATGAGCCACATCAGCCGCTAATTGTCCAACTACAGCTAAGCGCTCAGATTCCATAATTTTTTTCCTTGCAAAATCTTTCAATTGCTGATCTCTATTTTTTAAAGCAGATGCCATGGAGTTAAAAGAATCTGCTAATTCATGTAATTCATCATTTGCTTTTATTTCAACTCTCGCATCAAGATTACCATGAGCAACTTCTCTTGAAGCGGTTACGAGCCGATTTATCGAGCCGGAAATTTTTCTCGCGATAACATAAGAGAACGACATCGAAACAAAAGCACCCATTAGTGTAATACCTAAGAAAATTACTATGGTGCGTGTTTGTATGTCAGTATACTTTTGCTCTAAAATACCGACATACAAAATTCCTATTATTTTATTACTGATACTTCTTATCGGTTCATAAGCCGTGATGTACCAGTTGTTCACTACATACGCTCGACCTATCCACGGTTTTCCTTCTGTTACTACCTTATCGTACACATCTTCCGCTATTCGTGTCCCGATAGCTCTTGATCCATCTTCATTTTTGACGTTTGTCGAAATTCGCAGGTCATCCAAAAATATTGTTGCTGTGCCAATATCTACACCTTCGTATATCACATTTTGAAATACAGTTTCTTTTATTTTGTCAACTATTTCAAAATTTCTATTGAGTAAAACACCACCATACACTACACCAATAAATCTGTTACTAAAGTCGAATATCGGAGCTGCTGCCTTCAGCATCAGACCAGATTTTTCTTCTTCTTCTTTTCTGAATCTTGCTTTTGGAGTATATATGAACTTAAAATACGCTTTTTCAGCGAGAGTCTGAGATTCTTTCTGGAGCTCGTTCCCGGGAACAATTTCTGTCGATGAAACAATTTCCTTTTTTTTAAAAACTTCCTTTATAATTTCATCATAACTTAAATCATCACCATATACGTCAGGATTTGTAGTGCTTAAAAGTACTTTGCCGCGATGATCCGTGATAGATAAAACATCAAGTTTCTCTTTTTCTCGTATCTCAGCGAGTTGTTCTGTTAACTTTTTCCTATCTCGATATACAGAACCGTTTCGTACGAAAGTTCTCTCCGATACGAATCGGATTTCGTCGGAGATTTTTCCTAAACGATTTAGATAAATCTCTCGAGCAGAGTTTAAATCAGTACGAACCCTTTCCTGAGCTTCAGATACTATACGGTCGCCTATCAGTCTAACACCTACAACACTGAAGACAACACTCATGATCACAACGATCAAAAGGAAGCTCAGGATTAACTTGGTGGCTATGGGTATTCTGAGATTACCCTTTTTAAAAAAATTTAGCCGCATTCTTTATTCCCAACTCTCATATTATTAAATAACTTGAGATTATCAAGCATTCAACTGCAATAGAAGTGAGTTAGGTAGAATATATACTACTATCCTGTGATTTTTTCCAATCACTGATTTTCTCAGCAATCTGATGCTGATTGATTACTTCGTCAGAGACAGAACTTCATCGCTCGATTTCTTTACTGATGCGACGGATTTGGCGAATGATTCTTTTTCCTTGTCGGTCAAATCCATGACGATGATTTTTTCAATGCCCTTGGCGCCTAAAATAACCGGTACACCAATAAATAAACCATCAACACCATACTCGCCTTTGAGTAAGACACAAGCAGGCATAACCTTTTTCTTATCATAGATAATAGCTTCTGCCATTTCCAAAGCTGCCCAAGACGGCGATGCAAATGCAGAGCCGCTGCCCAATAATTTAACTACTTCGCCACCTGCTTGTCGTGTACGAGCTTCGATAGCATCCAATTTATCTGGCGTTACGAATTTTTCTACCGGCATTCCTGCGATACGGCAAGCTGAGCGAATCGGAAGCATATCGTCGCCGTGACCGCCAAGAACCATGGCTTCTACGTTCTCAACGCTGATACCGGCTTCTTTTGCAACAAAATAGCTGTAGCGTGAAGAATCTAAAACACCTGCCATGCCCATTAGTCTTTCTCGTTGTGGTTTCAAATTCATGTTTAGACGGTAAACAATAGCGTCTAACGGATTAGCGATTGAAATAATAATCGCCTTTGGACAGAATTTAGCAATGCCCTCACTCACAGCATCGGTGATTTTCAAATTTGTAGCTAATAATTCTTCACGGGTGGGAATAGTACCATCAGGTCGAGCCGCACGCGGAACACCTGCTGTGTTAATAACTAAGTCTGCTCCTGCAATAACATCGTACTGTTTAGAGCCTTCGACTACAACATCCGATGAAATGATAGGTGTACCTTCGGCAATATCTAGACATTTACCTTTCGCAAGATCGGGTTCTTTTACGTCTACAAGACTAACATGACTTGCTAACCGTCGGCGAACGATTTCCTGTATCAGCACGCCACCGATGTTGCCGCCGCCAATAACTGCAATTTTCATATAATTATCCTTTCTTTTGGTATTGTTTTTAATATATAACGAATTATCTGTGTTATTATAATATATTGATTGTTAATCTTCCTAACTTTATAGAGGGAATACATTGAAAATAAAATAACAATTGGAAGAAGACTTGGGGAGGAAAAATCTTCGATTTAGAGACATAACGACGCTTATGGCGTTATCAAATATAAAATCAGGAAATTGATTTCGGATCATGTTCACCTTATATGATTATACCGCTACCTAAAGATTTAATCTATTAGGTTTGAAGCGATAGTCTAAATTCTTAAAAAAATTTTTATCGGAATTATTAGGTAGAACAAATGAAAATATTTATTCTCTTAAAACATATGTTTCTATTAATGATGGTAGAAACATAGAGTATTTTTAAGAAATTCTTGATGCAACGAAGCTTAGGATTATTTCGGCAATTTTTATGCCACCGAAATAGTACAAGGCAATGAGTTTTTTATCTTATTTTACCAAAAAACATTGATGATATTTTCATTTATGCGAAACCTTAAATAATAGAGTTCTCAAAAATAATAAATAAAATATAAGATGTTTTAGTCTTAATTGCTCGCCTCCCCATGACGATTATATAATCCATCAACAAACATACACTAATGCTTAATCTCATGTTAGATATACAATGGTGATAATAACTTGGCAAGATTTTTGGTGTATTATTTTTCAATTTGTTTTATGTTGCACTTAACCATGACTGCAAGTGTTCTAAAGATATGAACAAAATCTCTACTAAAAGTATCCAGTCTCAATTGATCCTATACTTCACGATTGCTATTTTAGTGCCCACCATAATCACTAGTACAGTCGGCGTCAAATTAATTAAAGACCAAATTATAACACATGCTGAAAGTAAAACAATATCTGATTTAAATTCAGCAAGGGAAATTTACCGCAATAAAATTTCCCACATTGAAAGTATAACGCGATTAACAGCGGCACGAAGCTTGGTCATCCATGCCCTTAAGGAATCTAACTCTTCTTTTTTACAAAAAGATTTACAGCGCACACTTCAGCGTGAGAATTTGGATGTACTGACAATTGTAGATAAAAACGGAAAGGTTTTGGCTCGCGGCAGAAATGCCAAACTCTTTGGAGATGTTCTCAAAGAAGACAAACTCGTTAAGCGAGCTATTTCTACAAACCGTATTGTATCGGGAGCTGACATTGTTTCGAGAGAATATCTGATGAAAGAATCTCCCGCCCTTGCCGGGCAAGTTTTTATGGATGTTACACGAACACAAAAAGCCAAACCGAGGAAATCTTTAAAAGAAACATCGGGTTTGATGCTGAAAGCTGCGGTACCGGTTTTCGACGATAATGGTTCTTTCATTGGTGTTCTTTTAGGAGGCACACTTCTAAACCGCAACTTTGAGATTGTTGACAAAATAAAAGAAACCGTTCATGAAAAAGGAATTTATAAAGGGAGAGAGATTGGAACAGCAACAATATTTCAGAACGATCTTCGCATCTCGACTAATGTGAAAAATGCAGACGGCACACGAGCAATTTCAACTCTTGTCTCGGAAGAGGTTTACGATGCGGTTTTAATACGTGGTGAACGCTTTGTTGGCGACGCTTTCGTAGTGAATGCCTGGTATATCAGCGCTTATGAACCTATCCGCGATATTGAAAATAATATTATCGGTATTTTGTACGTCGGTGTTCTGAAACAACCTTTTGATGATACACTAAGCAAAGCAATATTAACATTTCTTGGGATTGCTATGGGCGGGATCATCTTAATAATTTTTATTGCTGTCCATCAAGCGAAAAAAATATCTACACCACTGAGAAAACTCGAGGAGGTTGCGAAAAAAATTGAAGATGGAGATTACAAACAGCAGTTTATTGTTAAAGCACCACGAGAGATTGAAAGATTATCTGCTTCACTTAATCAAATGGCAAAACAATTGGATCAGGAAAAAATGGAGCTTGAAGCGTGGGGCGAAAAATTAGAAAAAAAGGTAGAAGCACGTACAGATGAAATAAAGAAAATTCATGCACAACTTTTCCGCTCTGAAAAACTTGCATCGCTTGGCAAACTTGCTGCAGGCGTAGCTCATGAGATAAACAATCCACTAACCGGAATACTGACAAATGCAAGTCTGCTCCTTGACGATCTCCCCAAAGAAGACCCTCGCCATGAGGATGTTGACGTAATAGTGAAAGAAACAATCCGCTGCAGAGAAATTGTAAAGCGTTTGCTCGATTTCGCTCGCCAAACCAAACCGCAAAAACAACTTGTCGATGTAAACAGCATTATTGAAAGTATAATCCTGCTCGTTCGCAACCAAACCTCTTTTAGAAACATTGCGATTCAGAAAAATCTTTCAGGCAATATGCCGGAGATAATGGCTGATAAAGATCAAATCCAACAAGTCTTTATAAACATTATCATTAATGCGGCGGAAGCTATGTCGAAAAGTGGAACACTCACAATAGATACACTCCTTTCTTCGACGAAGGATTTCATTATGATTAAAATTTCAGACACAGGACATGGCATTCCAGAACATCTTAGAGAAAAGATTTTTGATCCATTCTATACAACAAAAGAAAACGGAACTGGCTTAGGTCTTTCAATCAGCTATGGAATAATCGAGCAGCACGGCGGCGAAATTAATGTCGATAGCACAATCGGCGAAGGGACAACATTCACAATAAAGTTACCTATTTACTCTCAGGAAAGTGATTGAATGATGGAAGCGAATATTTTAATCGTTGACGATGAATTAGTAATCTGTAAAAGCTGTGAAAAAATCTTTCGCCGAGCAGGCCATTCAGTAATGTATGCAACATCGGGACGCGAAGCACTTCAAATTTTAGAACGCGAATCTTTTGATGTCGTTTTCACCGACCTGAAAATGATGGACATTGGTGGAATGGAAGTTTTGCAAACTATTAAACAAAAACATCCCGATACGGTTGTCGTTGTTATCACCGGTTATGCAACTATTTCCTCAGCGGTAGAAACCATGCGCAGCGGCGCCTTCGACTATCTGCCCAAACCATTTACACCCGGTGAACTTTTAGCAGTTCTGGAACGTGCATTGGACAAACGAAAAATCATCAAACTCTCGTCTGAGGAATATCATTACACTAATGAAAGCGGCTTCGAAGGTCTCATCGGTAAAAGTCCTAAAATGCAAGATGTATATAAATTGATTCAAAAAGTTGCCCCGACCGATTGCACGGTATTGATTATTGGTGAAAGCGGGACTGGAAAAGATTTAACGGCAAAAGCAATTCATAACAATAGTAATCGAAAGAATGAAAAATATTTTGCTTTAGATATTTCAACACTTTCAAGCACTCTATTAGAAAGCGAACTTTTCGGTCATGTTAAGGGTTCGTTCACTGGCGCTCATGCAGATAAACAAGGAATTTTTGAATTTGCAAATCATGGAACGATTTTTTTAGATGAAATTGGAAATCTACCAGTCGAAACACAGGCGCGGCTGCTGAGATTGCTTCAGGAAAAAGAATTCATGCCTGTTGGCAGCACGGTGATGAAAAAGGTTGATGTACGATTAATATTCGCAACGAACCAGAACCTTAAACAACTCGTTGCTAATGGAAAGTTCAGAGAAGATTTATATTATCGCTTAAATGTATTTCCGATAAAACTTCCTCCCCTTCGCGAACGAAAAGAAGACATCCCTGAACTTGTAATGCACTTCTTAAAAAAATATTCTATGAAGCTTGGGCGTTCTATCCCAAAAACCCACCCGGAAACAATCGAGGCATTGATGAATTACCATTGGCCCGGCAACGTTCGTGAACTTGAACATGCTATCGAAAGATTGATTATCATGGTCGAAGACAATGAGATCCAACCTGTTCACATTTCGGCGGCATTATTCAGAACAGATGCGTATGTTCAATCAGTTATTCCCAAGAGCAGCGATGAACTCAAATTATTGAAGAAACAAATTCGCGAAGCATCTGTCCAGGAACTTGAGAAGTTGTTCATCACTGAAGCACTCATCAGAAATAATTGGAATATTTCAAAAGCTGCACGTGAGTTTAACATGCAGCGGTCCAATTTCCAGGCACTCATTCGAAAATACGGCATCTCGAAACCAAATTAACCTGCATAAGAAATTATGCACCTGAATAGAATTTCTATCTGACCTTTCCTTGAAATCCGCGCTATTTTCATAAATTATTATCGAATCACTCCGTTTTTCATCCTCCCTCGGTAAACACATTACTGCCCTGCGCTTTCAACTCTAACTATTTGGTAGATAAGAAGTTAGGATGCTATGAAGATGCGGTAATAATTGTTGGCATGTACCTTGTACTATTACGTACAGAATTGAAAATGAATTTCAAATGATTAACTGAGAAAGGAACAAACAATGATTACCAATAAAATATTAGTAGTAGATGATGAAGAAACTGTGTGCCACAGTGTTAAGAAAATCTTATCACGAAAAGGATACACGGTTGATGCTGCACTTAATGTTGAAAGTGCAATCAAGAAAATGAGTAACACAAATTTTGATTTAGTTATAACCGACCTGATGATGCCAAAGACAAACGGCATGGAGCTTTTACAAATTGTTCGCGATCATTATCCTGAGCTTGAAGTAATAATGATCACGGGCTACGCCTCGATTGAATCCGCAGTAACAGCGACAAAACTTGGTGATTCAAATTATTTGCCGAAACCTTTTACACCCGATGAACTGACAGACGTAACAGAGAAAGCACTCACGAACCGAAAGAATAAAATTGAAGCACGGGTAAATCAACAATCATCTGTGCAAACCGATAAAAAAGTATCCGACATTATTGATATTGACATGCCTTTCAGTGAAGCTGAAGTTATGGCGGCAACATCGAAAGAGTATGTTGAAGCTTTAACACATTCAGATATGCCGCTTGCAAAGAAAGTTGCCGATAAAGCGTATTGCTTTACCGGGAAACGCGACTGCCGTAAGGTTATACTTGATGGAAGCGAATGTGTCGGTGAATGTCCTATCGAGAAAAAAGAAAAAGCTCGTGCGAAGTCCATTCCCCGAATAATTAGACATACAGCAGAATTCATCGACGCAGACCTACCTTTCCCAATGAGCGAAGTAGAACAATATACAAGCATAGATTACATCAACTGTCTGGATAGGTCGGATATGCCACGTGCGGCTTTGTACGGACGAAATACTATTGCAAAACATTCAGTTCTTGTAGTCGACGACGAACCAATTGTTTGTCATAGTGTCCGACGTATTCTTTCTAAACAGAAATGTAATGTAGAGGAAGCGTTTGATGTTGACTATGCCCTTCAGAAAATGAAGCTCAACAAATATGATCTCGTAATTTTAGATTTAAAGATGCCGAAGCGAAGTGGATTAGAGATTCTTGATTCGATCAAGAAGAATTACCCGGAGGTACCCGTAGTAATGATAACAGGTTTTGCTTCAATAGAAACAGCGATTGAAGCAACGAAAGCAGGTGCATTTAATTTTGTACCAAAACCATTCACTCCCGCCGAATTATCGAAAGTAGCCGAAGAAGCCCTTGCGGCTTGAGATAATTCAACTGGCACGCAGCAAAAGCCCGATGGGATTATGAACCGATCGGGCTTTGCATTTTAACCCGAAAATTGCATTTGAGAAATTACATATATATCTCGTATAAATTATTTTGCCAGCAGCATCTTCTTCACATCAGTAAACGATCCAGCCTGCAGCCGATAAAAATAAACACCGCTCGGAAGTTCTGCGGCATTTAATACGATGGATTTATATCCTGCATCTTGATACTCATCAACCAACGTTATCACTTCTCTACCTAAAACATCATACACCTTCAACACAACGTACGCATCCTCTGGCAAGCCATAGAATATATCAGTCAATGGGTTGAACGGATTCGGATAATTTTGTTCGAGTGTATACGAATCCGGCATTTCCTCAAAATTCTTTGATGCAATCTTCGCTCTTGGTTCGTCTCCGACTATTGAATACAGAATTCCTATTAAATCAGGGTCCATCTTTTCAACACGATCTTTGATAGACTCAATAAGTACTTGAGCCTCTTTCGTGCGACCAAGATTTACAAGGGCACTTATTCTATCACTCTGGCACAAGAGCCACAAATCATCATCAGGATTTGTAGATAAAACTTCTTTTGTAACATCGAGAACTTTTTGATACTCCTCTCGATTTAGGAACGAGTGCACGTAATATGCATCTGCCAACGACTTGAGATCGGCCGATGAAGCTTTTGATTTTCTTATATCATTTAGAAAATCCTCCCATCTGCTTCCTAACGCTTTTTCATACGATCCACCTGGTCCAGCTAATGCCGCAAGCTGACGAAGTGCAGTGGTCGCATCCGTTGAGTTCTTTTCTATTATTGACTTTAAATCGCTTACATATTCTTCAAAATCAATATCAGTTGATGGTTCCTCCGATTTAGCGAGCTTCATCAACCCAGTTGGGCAAGGATCGGTTGAAAGTGGATAAGACCAGTCAACTTGTCCATAAAAACCATTTGTTATATTTGTTCCCCAATAGTTTTTATGCGCATAAACAACGCAACGTCCAGCATTATATACCAATCTCCCCGTTACGCCGCCATCATTAATGATATTATTTTCACCGGCGTATAATGTTTGCTTAACGATGTCATAATAACCCAAGTATGCACAACCGCTCGAGATGATGTATACTTCGCCAGATCCATTGTTGTTAAAATTATTGCACCCACCTAAAAAATCATCAGCACTAAAATATAGGGTTGCCGTGGAACCTGAAATATAGGAACCACGTGAGGTATTAGAGTTTATTTTTGAGTCATCAAGATATACAAGTGCATTATATATCATTATCCCTTGTGCACTGAATCTCGAAGTTATGTTATTGATGTCTGCTCTCCCATTTAAAATACCTATGCCGCGTGAAATCGTACGAAGGAACGTCGAGCCATTGATTGTCAAAGCACCCTTGTTACGGTTCGAGCTGACACTATACACACCGGCATTCATACAGCTATCAAATGTACAACCCGTGATTGTATTTGTAGAACTGTTGTTAATCCAGATACCATTGTTACCGTATTTTACCAAGCAGTAAGAAATTGTATTCGGCCCGCCGTATAGATTAATGCGTTCCCAGCTTCCGTAATACCGATTTGTGGATGCGAGCGTAGCTGAGGTTGCACTGAACGAGCCGTTCAATGTGAGAGACTTCAAGTAACCAATGTTTACTGTTGTACCCGCTCGAATATTAAACGCAGTTCCTGCTGATGTGGTAAGTCCTTGATTGAATGTCACTGTGCCATTTGTGCCACCCATGGAGACTGTGCCGCCAATAGTAAAACCACCATTGAGAGTGAGAGTAACACCGGAACTCGGAATCAGTGTTTTATTTGTAACGATCAATGTTGTGCCTGTTGGGATGGTAGTATTCTGATTGAATGTTACTGTTCCTCCTGTACCACCGAGTGTTGAAGTTCCTGTGATAGTGAATCCACCATTTAATGTTAGTGATGCATTCGAGCCAAGATTCACAGTTGAGCCATTAAGTGTAAGCGAAATCCCTGAACCAGTTCTCATAGTTGTGCCGTCGATGATGTTAAGTATGGCTCCACTGGGGATAGCTGTATTCTGGTTAAATACTACAGTTGACCCAGTACCACCGATTGAAACAGTACCAGAGATGTTGAAACCGCCGTTTAGTGTAAGAATGGCGCCAGAACCGTGATTAAGTGTTGAACCAGAATTGATATTGAAAGTTCCCTGAGAGTTAAAAACGCTATTCGCCATTATATTTGTATATGAACCGCTTCTCGCATCAACAGTAATATTACTCGGTATACCAAGTGATGCACCACTGAGCCAATTATTACCGGTCAAGAATGTTCGCTCGTTAAACGCAGCGGTTATGGTGAATGGTTTGCGTCTCATGTGCTGATGATTTGAAGGAGATGTGCCTGCAAAGAAAACATAGATGCCCATTTGACTTGCAGAAGTTTTAACAGAGGAAACAACCTGTTCGCCTGTGTATGCTTCAACTACCTCAAACGCACCCCATCCCCCAGTTGGAGTATAGCTGCTATATATAACACCGCCATTATTGTAAGAATAATAAGATAAATAAAGTGCACCGTTGCGGGATGTTAAGCCGTTTATCGGACCATTATCAGGACAGAGAAGGCCAGAGTTACCAATCACTTCTGCCTCCTGCCAACTTGTGGCATCGATGTGCCGCCTTGTAAAGATTAGATAAGGGACAAACACATCGACAAATCCAACGGTGTACACAATATCACCAATGGTTGCTGTACTACGCCAACCATAGTTAGGCAATGAACCCGATAAGAAGACGTAGAAAGCATCCCACGTAGCGGTGGGGATGTTCAAGTCGCGGGATGTAAGACCGTTGGTGGCTGATGTACGGAACACCACATGTGCCTGATTCTCCGTTGCAGTTACCTTTGGCTCCATGCCCGTAGAGGGCGACGACAGGTCGGTCACGTTCTTGAAGGCTCTGAACGCCCCAGCAGCATCATCGTATCTCACGTAATAGATCTCCTGCTCGGGATGGTAACAATTGGAATTGTTCTCCCACACGATGTGTGTACCATTTACGTCAGAGTACGCGTCGATGTTGTAGATGGGTACCACCGGGTTAGGCGTGAAAGTGAGGATCGTGGGCCATGTCGACCCGCCGTCAGTGGATTGGTATATCTTGACGTCGTTACCAATCTTCATCGTTACGCGCACCTTTCCGCTGTAGCTCGTTACCACCGGATATTCGCCACCCGTTATGGACAGTGTGTTGTAGATGAGCACGCCGTCGTTGCCGTAGAGGTAGTGCTTCACGGGACCACCGGTGAGTGGACCCACGAGGTGTTGCCCGTAGCCATCAGAGGCGACACTGGTGATGCTGAGGTTGCCGAGATTCAGCAGTGACTCCCAGTTCGGCGGCTGGGCAAGTGCAGCTCCTGAAACACAAACAACTACGTAGATTATAAGAATAAGATTTTTCATAACTGCTCCTATGATGTGATCCTGCGAAATTACGTCTCGCAGAATCGGGTTAGTAAATTATAGTTGTTTAGAAGTGTACAAATACGGATATTATATATGGCAAACAGAACGGCGTCCATCCCACATTTTGTGGGACACAATCTCCGTGAGAGGAGCTGCCTGCTTGCCGTTTCATGCTGGGCGGCAGCGCCGCAATCGCTGCCGTTCAGTCATTGTAATGCTCACTGTACCAGACGACTATCACCTCCTTTCATTTGATGAGGATTAATTTCTTGACAAGTTGTGCTTCCGGCGTAATCAGCCGATAGAAGTACAAACCACTTGGGTAGTTGTTGGCATTCCAAGAAGCGACGTGGTGCCCACCGGGCTTTTGCTCGCTTACGAGCGTTGCCACTTTTCGTCCCCTCACATCGTATAGTGAAAGCTCAACGTATTCCTTCTTGGGCAGATCGAACGCTATACTCGTCTGGGTGTTAAAAGGGTTGGGATAGTTTTGAAACAGCCTTGTGGTAGTTGGTAACATGCTACCTCCTTCATCCTCCACTGAAGACACATTGTCTGCACGGTAGATGTCGGAGGAGTACTGCAACTGTCCCTCCCTGTTGTATGTCGGCTTGCTCAAGATAAAATCCTTTCTCCCGTCGCCCGTGAAATCATAGAACTCGATACTATGTTTTGCACTGAAGCGCTTGTAATAGCAAAGGACATACGAGTTATTTTCATTCGATTTGAAGATGTAAAGGTCAGCTCCACTGAGGATGACGAACTCCAGCTTCCCGTCTCCGTCAACATCTCTGGTCATCAAGGTAGGTTCATCGAAACTTCCTCCAGAAAGTAAGTGGAAGAGAAACTTCGGGAAGTAATGATCGTTACTATCAGCTTCGTAAACAATTGTCCAGTTTCCGTTACTCATCGTGGCACTGACGAAGAATTCCCTCATGCCATCACCATCTACATCACCTGAGGTCTTGTAGTAGAGATTTATAAATGGTGTTGAATCCGTCCAATTGATCTCGTATGAGTTATCACTAATATTTTCTACTACCCATATTTGTCCGAAAATATAGGATGCAAGGAAATTCATTTTGTAATCATTGTCATAATCACCCACGTCATATCCTTCACCGCCCGATACATTACCATAAGGTGATTGAAACTCTGTTTTCCATATTTTTTGGAAATTACTGACTGAAGAATCATACTCTGCAACAAAGGCATAAACGCTGTATCCTGACTGATTGGTGTTTGGTAGAGAACCTCTATAAACGAAATCGACTAATGAATCATTATCCATTTCTATTACCGTCTCAACTCCAAAAATTGCTGTTCCTGGATATTCCCACTTCGAATGAGCAAACTTCCTGCGGGTGGGCAAGGAGCGCTCTGTAGTTTGCTCGTGAAAGAAGGAAGAATCGCCGAATTGGTACATCACTTCAGTGAGCCCATTGCGATCCACATCGGTAAACTGCTGGGCACCACCGTGCCGTGGGACAATGTTGTATCGGAACGTTGCCCTGCCGCTGGTATCCACTTCATAGATCTGCGTCATGAAATCCGTGGTATAATCTTTGAAGTTCCCATAGACTTCCGGTTTCCCATTCTGATCAACATCGCCGATAAGAGGTGGTGTACCGAGGCCATTTGATACTGGCACGGTTGCCCAGTACAGATACCACCCTGTATACTGGCTGGTGTCAATCGTGGCTGGATCAATCTCTAACAGAGGGATACTGTTGTGTGAAATCCATGCTCGGATCTGTTTTTCATCCGGCTCACGAAGTGTCTTTACCCGTTTGAAGCCGCTCCAGTCTTCTGAAAGCTCAATCGTTTCATCGTCGAGGAAACGAGAGGTGATACCCTGCTTCTTGAGCTCATCCAATTCTCGGTTGAGTTGCTCCTGCCTTTGGTTCATCATCATGCTGCTATGTAGTCCAACTGCCAATGTCAAGATTCCCATTCTTATGAATGCCGCTTTCATTGAAATAACTCCTCGTAATGTTTGTGTAAAAGATTTATCATTAGTGCTTGCCGTTTTAAGTGCTGGACGGTAGCGTCGCAATCACTGCCGCTCAGTCGTTATATTCGTTAATCTTCAGAAGATAACTTCATCTCCTTTCAGCGTAGAAGTAAAAGTTTTTTCGTGATGCTGCCTTGCCCGGTTTGTAACTGGTACACGTAGACTCCAGACGGATATCTGGTGCCATCCCACTTAGTGGAGTGTACTCCAGCTACACGCTCCTCGTTCAGGAGCGTTTCTACTTTCCTGCCAAGCAGATCGTAAATAGAAAGCTCAAAGTGCATACTTCGAGGAATCTTGAATCCTATTGTAGTATAAGGGTTAAAGGGATTTGGATAGTTCTGATGTAATTTAAAACTTTTAGTAACTGTTATAGGTTCTGATGCACCGGTAAGTGTGATTACATACTCACCAAATGAGTTTGTGATTGCAGTGAAAATAATAGAAGTATCCTGCTGAGAAACGAATCGAATTCTTGCGTATTGCACTACTGTATCAGTAGTTGTAGTGATTTTGCCTCGGACAGTGAATCCTGTTGCATCAGTGCTTACGAGTATCACAAATAAAAATATTGCTAAGATTTTATTTCGCATGATTTACCTTTCTTAATTTTACTGAATCCTTATTAAACGCAAAAACCCACATCATTCCTGCTTGCCCCGTCTGACGGGATTGCTCGAAATGCAAGTGAGTTGTTAAATATTCATTTTTCTTTACACATACCTCTGTCATATTAAGACACTTCTTTGTGTTATAAAATTATTATTATACTTGAACTCGATGATGCGTTAATTTAATTCTTATATCTGTAAATAGCAAGTAAATCTTGGAATAAACGCAGAATTTAAATAAAAATATTCGGATATATTATGGTTCGTTTTTTTTTGATTATATGGATTTTTGCGAAATATTCTCATCTCCCTCTCTTCGAATATATCGGAATAATAAGTCAGAAAAAATATTTTTAACCCGAAAATTGCATTGCATTAAATAAAGTGGTTCATCATAAAGACGCGTACTTATTTCATGGATAACAATCTGATATTTTTATGCATAAACCCCACGCTTCAGCGTCGGGAGGAAAAAACTATAAACAACATCGGGCTTTAGCCCTGTATACACAGGAATTATGTCACACGTTAAAATATGGGTTCATGCAGTTTGGTGTACTAAGAACCATGATCGCGTTCTCTCCAAAGATGTACGACAACAACTTTTTCAGCATATCCGTGAGAACGCAAAAGAGAAGCAAATTTATATTGATTTCATTAATGGAAATGTTGACCACATACACTGTTTGTTAGCATTAAATGCTGATATGACTATCGCAAAGGTTATGCAATTGATAAAAGGGGAAACCGCATATTGGGCAAACAAGAACTCATTGTTGAAACCAAAATTGGAATGGGCGGATGAGTACTTTGTCCCGATGGCTATCGGGATCAGTGAATCAATGCTCAATAAAGTTCGGGTTTAATCATCATGGCTAAAGCCCTAATCCAACTGCACTGTTACCCCACGATAAATCGTGGGGTTAATTCATGAAGTACGCATTATTATGATGAACCAAAAAAGTGAATAATTCTTTCACTGCAAACCATTCAGAATCAACATATTAGTGGAAGAAACAATTTTCTATTACATTTTTCGGGTTTAAAAAACCTCTTTATGCTTTGATAGGATATTCAACATCAGGCTTCCGATTTTTAACCGTATAAAATCCATCTCCATGTAGCGTGCACCGTGGGATAGCCGGCGCGGCCGCTGTGGGTTCCTGAAGATGG
>JASEHD010000024.1 GCA_030019075.1 Bacteroidota bacterium | reverse complement strand
CGTTTTAGATCAAGGAAGTGTTCCTACACACAAGGGAATAGTTTTAAGCTTATACGAACAAGGAATATCGCCATCAGATATAGTGTTGAAAACTAGGCATAGTCAAGATGCAGTTGACAGATACATCAAACAATATGAGCAGATAAAGAAACTTATACGCAAAGGAATGAATGATAGGGCTATCAAAGAAATTACAGGCCGTTCTTTGAAAGTTGTTAAAGAATATATTAAATTGTATCACGAATTAAATCCGACTGAAAAACTTAAAATACCCAAATAAGCCAGGCGACAATTGTCGTAATTGTAAATAGAGATAAGTGTGACTGCCGTACTCCCATTGCTCTTGAATTGTCCGCCCGGTTGTAGTTCGATTAATTGACTTTGGTTCTCCCCAGCTTAGGAGAGCTTGTTCGGCTGTCATTCCCACAAAGACTTTTCCGTCTTCAATTGCCGACCAAACCTTGTTGGAGAACTTGAATATATTACGTGGATCTATTGTGTAAAAATGTTCATCATAAGTGTAAGAGGAGCGTAATATATCACCAGTGTTCGTACCACTAACGTTTATGTCGACGTGGCCCGTTTCGCCTTTAGGGCCCTTCAGCACTAACCTTACTGGCGTGTGTTTAGCCTGGCCTGCGACAACCTCAACAACTGTCACGGGTGTACAGTTTTTCAGTTCCGGATTGGTTTCTGAATAGAATTTGTATGCCCATGGACGGTACCAGAAAGTTTTTCCAAGCCAGCGAGTTCGTGCACTATCGATATCTCTTACAGGTCCGATATCATCAATGGTTTTTCCAACTGCTTTTGCAATTAGTGTGTCCCCATTATCTTCCATCTGAACGACTACCTTGAAAATGTCCGGGAAAAAACGGCTTTTTTCCATATAGATAATGTGGAATATTCTACCCACATACCCTTCATAAGGTAATGTACTATACTCACCTTTATCGCCTTGAAAACTCTGATAGCCATACTTTTGTTTGTCCTGGTCTTGTGGGAGAAAAATAAACCGTTCAGATTCCTCTATCCATCGTTCGAAGGACCGAAAAGGAAAAGGTGTGGCAACCAAAGTGTCAGTCTTTCGTTCTTTGGGATGTTGTTGTAAGTATGGATTACGTTCTTGTGAGAACATTGAAAGGTTGATTAGTATGAAAAAAACACATGTTATGAATATCTTCATTATTATTTCCTATTTAGCGTTGGCGGAACCCCTGTAACAACGCAATGCATAATTACAGCTTATCTTTGTTTAATTTATATAAAAAATGCTACCTCATTAACCCGTATTGATGATGTGAATATAAAAATTTAGTCAGAAATAAACAAACTCAGTGGAGATAGTGAAGTGCTAAAATGTGAACACATTATCAGCATCAATAGACCATCGAGCCAGTTCAGCCATATTGCTAACCTCAATCCCTTCTAGCAATTGAAGATTGCGAATACCGCGGGCGTCTGCACACGTGCCGCACGCTTTGCACATCGGGATGATCTTTTTGGATAGCCATTGCTAACCTGAGACCGTTATAAGCTTTCTCTGTTCCGTATGGAGCGTCGTTGGCGAGAATAAGGATATTCATTAATACACCTTCAGATTGATTTTTCGTTCAAAGTAATTCCCGATCATTCCTTCCTTACCACTTCCCTTGATCGCCTCTCCTTTTGTCAGCATCACCTGCAATTGTATCTCAGTGTCTAATGTATCATCGAGTGGCTGGATGGTCATTGGCAATACAGTGATTTTTGCTCCCTCGTACACAGCGACCTTATCTCCAACAAGGCGACATGCCATTTGGAGATTCACAACCCAGCCTGGAGCAAACTTCGAAAGTGAATTTGTCTCAATCCTTGTTGGATCGATGTAGAGCCACGCATTTCGATGTGGAAGTGGACTATCATCGTCTTTTGTGCGACCAATTACGGTGAGAACGGTTCTCTGTTGCCCTCGCTTCGCATCCAGCAGAAACGTGCCATCGGACTGGCGAAGGGATTTCATAGTCTCCTTGTCAAGAATATCAACAATAGTTTTCTGATCGTCTGCCCATGGTCCATTGTTTACATGGCAGCTCATGCACGATTTTGATTTCCCGAGAATGCCAACACCCGGTGGGTAAGCAAAAGCCCTTTCCGATATCATCGCTAATGCAGCGAGGGTAACGATTAAAATTATCGATACTTTCATTGTTGTGTTCCTTTCGTTAATTTGTTTAATATTGAATTAAGTTCGTTCATTTGTATCACATTAACAAATTCATCAGCTATTCCATCAGAAACGATAACTTCTAACATAGCTAAAATAACAACTTTAAATCTATTTTCCATACTTATCAATCTGTTTCTTTTCAAACCAACTGTAAACCGCCGGGATAATTAACAATGTGAGCAGAGTTGAAGTAATCAATCCACCAACGACAACGGTTGCAAGTGGTTTTTGAATCTCCGATCCGGCTCCGCTTGCAAACAGCATCGGCATCAAGCTGAAAATTGCTATTGATGCGGTCATCAATACCGGGCGTAATCTGTTAAGCGATCCTTGCCTGATCGCTTCTTGCAATTCAATTCCTTCTTCGCGCAATTGCTGGATATGAGAAACCATCACGATACCATTCAAAACAGCTACTCCAAATAAAACAATAAAACCGATAGATGCCGGGACAGACAGATACAATCCAGATACGAACAATGAAAGCACTCCGCCTATCAATGCAAAAGGGAGTATCAACATTACTAATGCGGAAAGTCTTATTGATCTAAAAGTGATAAAGAGGAGTAAAAATATTAACAAGGTAGCAATAGGCCAGATGACTAGTAATTTGTTCATTGCTCTTTGCTGATTTTCAAATTGCCCGCCCCAGGTTAAAAAATAACCGGACGGAAACTGGACGTTCTCTTTTATTTTTTCTTTTGCCTCGGCAACAAAACTGCCGATATCCCTTCCGCTTACATTTATCTCAATGCCGATTCTTCTAATTCCATCTTGCCGGCTAATCTGAACCGGTCCTTCTATCATTTTTATTTCAGCCAATTGTGCAAGTGGAATATTCATTCCAGTTTTTCTAGGGACTAATATGTTTTCAATCGCTTCAATGGAATTTCTTTTCTCTTCCGGCAAACGGACAGCGATATCAAAGCTTCTGTTCTCTTCGTAAAACTTGGAGGCAGATTTTCCGGCGACGGCTATTTCTATGACATTCTGCACATCGCGGATGTTTAACCCATACCGCGCTATTTTCGAACGGTCGATGTTTATCGTCAAGTATGGTTGTCCCGAGACCTTTTCCGTCATTAAGTCGGCTCCTCCCTCAATTGATGAAAGAACTCTTGCAATTTCATCAGCTTTATTTTTGAGTAAATCAATATCTTCGCCAAACAGTTTAAGTATTAATTGCGCTTTTGTTCCGGCAACAAGCTCGTCAATTCTGCATTGTATCGGCTGGCTGAATCCGAAACCGATTCCCGGTATCGTCTCCAATGACTCGCGCATTTCATTTGTCAATTCTTCCCTTGAAATATCTCGTTTCCATTCGCTCTTTGGTTTTAATATTCCAACATAACCGGTTTTATCCACGCCTCTCGTATCCAAAGCCACTCCGGTTTGACCGGTTCGCGATACAATGATATCCAGTTCGTCAAATTCTTTCATTTTCTGTCCCGCAAGTTGATTTACTTCCATTGCTTTCGAAAGTGAAACTCCGGGAAGCAAGGCAACATCCATATCGAACGCGCCTTCATCCATCGTTGGTATAAACTCTGTTCCCAACCTGGTGAAAAGAAACAACGCAGCAATCAAAAATAATCCGGAAATACTTAAGATCAGTATCTTTTTCTTCATAGTATATTCTAAAATCGGCTGATAATATTTTATTGCATACTTCATGATGAAGCTTTCTTTTTCCTTCTGCGGTTTCAGAAAGAGGGCGCAGAGAACAGGTATGACAAAAATGGAAAGGAATAATGATGAGAGAAGTGCTATCGCAACTGTTTCAGCAAGTGGTCCGAACATCTTTCCTTCAATTCCCTCCAAAGAAAGAATTGGAATGAACGTGATTGCGATGATAAGTTCGCCGAAGATACTCGGTTTTCTAACTTCTAACACCGCTTTAAGAACTGTCAACACTTTAGGATGTTCATTTCCTCCTTCGCTTAAATGTCTCTGCACATTTTCCACTTGAATTATTGTTGCGTCTATTATCATTCCAATTGAAATGGCGAGTCCGCCGAGCGACATTAAGTTCGCGCTCAATCCGACAATCTTCATGACGATAAATGTAACAAAGAGGGAAAGAGGTAGGGCAACCAGCACCACAAAACTTCCTCTAAAACTTCTCAGTAATAAATACAAGACTATGAGAACAAGAATAGCGCCCTCAATCAAAGCTTTGTTCACAGTATTAACGCTTGCGTTTACAATGTCGCTTCTGTCGTAATATGGAACGAGTTTAATACCATCCGGTAGTATATTATTTTCATTTATCTCTGTAACTTTTTCTTTTACGCGATCAACAACTTCACGGCTGTTTTCACCGCGCAGCATCATAACAATTCCGCCAACGGCTTCATCTTTGCCGTTAATCATCGCGGCACCCATCCGAACTGCTTCGCCGATCTTTACTTGAGCTACATCTCTTATGTATGTCGGCGTTCCTTCATGAGATTTCAACACGATGTTCTCAATATCGCTGAGGTCTTTAATTAAGCCAACTCCACGCACTATATATTGATCGGAATTTCTTTCGAGAATATTCCCGCCCACATTTTGATTGTTGTTTTCGATTGCGGAATAAACATCATCCGCTGTTATGGCATACTTCAGTAATTTATCCGGTGATACGATTACTTGGTATTGCTTGAAGTAGCCGCCGAAAGAATTTATTTCATTTACACCTGCAATGTTTTTTAATTGCGGTGTAATGATCCACTCTTGAATCGTTCTCAAGTTCGTCAGGTAATTAATTTTTGCAGGTGAATCACCCGGCATCCTTCCTTCTAGTGTGTATTGGTAGATTTCTCCCATCGCCGTTGCGATTGGTCCCATAGCGACTTCAACGCCTTTGGGAACATTCTCTCTCGCTTCTGCTAATCGTTCAAAAACCAACTGGCGGGCAAAATAAATATCGACATCATCTTTGAAAATTATAGTTACGATTGAAAGTCCAAACTTTGTAACAGAACGCATTTGCTCAACATCCGGCAATCCGCGCATCGCCATCTCGATAGGATAAGTTACATTTCGTTCAATCTCGATAGCCGAAAGTCCATCTGCGTGACTTATTACTTCAACTTGAATGTTTGTTACATCCGGGAAAGCGTCAATTGGTAAAGTTAAATATGAATACAATCCGAATGCGACAATTAGAAGAGAAAGAAAAATGATAGTTCCTTTTTGCTTCAGCGTCAATGAAATTATTTTTTCTAACATCAGTGTTCATCTCCCGATAACTCATCTTTTTTCAGTTCGCTCTTTAAATAAAACACACCTTTCGAAACCACCGTTTCACCTTTTTTCAAGCCCTCCTTAATTTCTATCATCGTATCAGCTATTGTTCCGGTGATAACAATTCTTTTCTCAAAAGCCTGCCCGCCGTTAGGCGTGGTTGTATCGCTCGTTTGAATGAACACATACTCCTGACCGGTTTCTTTTACCACAGCTTCAACCGGGATCATAATTCCTTTTACACCTGTGCTGAGAGGGATTTTTAGTTCACCGAACATTTGCGGTTTTAGTTTATTGTGAGAATTGCTAAACTCCGCTCGTACGGTAATTGTTCTTGATTGCTCGTCAACAGTTTGACCGATGTATATTATTCGTCCGTTAAATTTTTCGCTTGGATAAGTAGTCGTAGTGAATACAACGCTTGTTTTTTGACTTATCTTCGCCAAATCCTTTTCATAAATTTGTCCATCTACCCAAACAGAATTTGTGTTGATCACTTTGAAAGCATTCGTTGTCGCGTCGACAAATTGCCCGATGACAACATTTCTTTCAACTACAACGCCGTCAATATGCGATTTAATAGGCAGTGTGCCGGAAGTATGCTCTTCGCCGATCTTTTCATTTGTTACATCTTCATCATCAAGACCGACGGAGTGAATTCTTTTATCTTCCGCCTTGTATTCCGCCAGCGCCTTTTCATATTCAAATTGACTTTCTAATAAAGCTTTTTGCGATCCTATCTTTTCATCGAACAATTTTTTCTGCCTTTCATAATTTGTTTTTGTGTACTCAAGAGTTGCTTTCGCTTTTAAGAATCCGGCTTTAATCGTACCGACATCGAGACCTTCAACCGTCAATAATGTTTGTCCGGCTTTCACGTAATCGCCAACTTTTGCAAATACCTGATGCACTCTTCCTTGGACAAGCGAACCGACTTGTGCTTCAAGATCCTGATTTGGCAAAACTTTCGCTGGTGCGGTTAATACTCCGGTTAATGGAACCATCTTTGCGATAAAAAGAATCAGACCAATATCAGATGCACTCTTTTTTGTTAATGTGACAACCTCATGTCCCGTTTCATGTTTTTCTGTTGTGTGCTCATCTTTAGATTCTTTGCCGCAACCGGATGCCATGAGACTACCGATGATTAATACTAAAATCGGGAAATAAATTCTTGGATTCATGATATATACCTTACTATGATAAAAATATTATTGATTGATTGAAGCCCCGACGGCAAATTCTAACTTAGCCAGCGATGTGCAGTAACGAGCCAGTTCTTCAACGTATTCGTTACGTGATGAAATCAGTGTTTGTCGGGCTTGTAAAAATTCTATGTATGTGATTTCACCTGCTTCATAACTTGCAAGAGCGGTACGGTACACTTCTTCCGCTTGTGGAAGAATTTCTGTTTGATGCAGTATGATTTGCCGCTCATTATTTTTCATATCTAAAAATGCGTTTTTTACATTCACACTAATGAAATTATTTAGAGATTGTAAATCGGATTCAGCTATACTTAAGTTTGCTGATGCTTCCTGAATCTGGCCTCGTTGATCGAATAAAAACCAGAGAGGCAGAGATATTCCAAAGGAAACACCATAAAAATCTGAGTTACCATCCACAGTCTGACGATAATAAGAAGCGTTCAGGTTGGGAAGAAAACTCGACCATGCCAACATCCGATCGAGCGAAGCCGATGATACTCTGCCGGATGCCGCCATAATTTGTGGATTGATTGCAAAAGCCCTTTCTGTTAATTGTCCCAATGTTTCCATGATTGGCTGATATACTAAACTATCAGTGAGAATAATTGCATTCGACTGATCTTCCTTTCTGCGGCCTAGTGTATAATACAATTCGCCGAGGGAAATTTTAAGATCGTTCCGAGCTACATCTAAACCATTCCGTGCCTGTGTGCGTTGCATATTTGAAGTCAGTCGCTCTAAGTTCGTAGCTTCGCCAACATTGTAGCGGATTTCCGCTTTGCGGGCAAAGTCATCTGCAATAGAAAGATTTTCTTCGGCAAGCTCTATCTTTTTCTGTTTGGCAAGCACGTCGTAATATGCAATCTTGACACGCGATGTAATTGCAATCGAGGTCGATGAATGTTCTGCTTCGGCAATTGAAACCTTAGAAGATAATTGCATACCACGAAATAGAATGTTCGTAGGAAATTCCAACGATTGAGTGATTTCAACGGTTCTTTCTCCGAATTGTTTTATGCTGTTTCCTTTTGGAATGTATTGATAATTTACTGCAACCGAAGGAGACGGTGGTGAAACACCGCGCCAGAAGCGACCTCGTTCAACATCGATTTGATTCGACGAAGAAAGTAATTGTGGATTATTTTTTTGTGCAAAAGTAATTGCATCATTGAGAGAGAGTTGCTCCGTCATCTGGGAGAACGAAGTAATCCAGCATGATAGAAATAACAGTCCCATTTGAGTAAATAAGCGTAACAAAGCGAACCTCGCTTAAAAAATTTTTAAGATTTATGAATTATTGAAACCCGGGATATTCGGGCAGCAGGGTTAGAGAGTTACGCTTTTGGAGGGTGGTAGATGCTTTGAGTTGGAGCAGTCGGAATAGAGAATGAGATAACTACTGTGTTATTCTCCGGCTGAAACGAAGATGATACGGTTGATAAAACACCAGCGATTGCCGGTATATGGCAAATGCAGGTGCAGTGATCGGAATGATTATCATCAGGATTAGTGGATGAATTCTGATGACTGCCGAGCAACTCACAAACCAATGTTGAACATTGATCAGTGTCGTTACCATTTAGGCAGTTAATATCGCCACACCACAACATAGAGATGATGAGGCAGAGGGTGACAATAGCTGATATGATTCTGATACTATTCATTAATTAGATTAAGTATACTGAAAAATTTCCGGCTTTCCAAAATTATACAAAGCATGAGCCACAGGTACGGTAGGATTTTTAAAGGTCTTGAATCGCGCCGACAATTTTATTCTTCTAAATAATATTCGAAGTTTAAAAATTATCCACCTATTTCTTTCTCATCAACGTCTCAATCTCATCGATTTCTTTTGGTACAATATTCGTCAGCACTTCACAACCCGTTTCTGTCACAAGTACATCATCTTCAATCCGTATTCCGAAGCCGCGAAAATCTGCCTCAATACTATCGGCATCAGCAGGAATATAAATTCCCGGCTCAACTGTCATTACCATACCGGCACGCAGTGTATCGCTCGCCCAAATATCGTGTGCATCAATTCCTAATGGATGCGTAACACCGTGACGGATAAATTTTCCGTAACCTGCTTGCGTAATAACTTCTTTTGCCTTCGCATCCATATCTTTCATCGTGATGCCGGGCTTAACGATTTTGATAATTTCCTCTTGAGCTTTCAAAACTATGTTGTAAACTTCTGCCTGTGCTTTTGTGAATTTCCCCAAAACAGGAATTGTTCTCGTGATATCGCAAGCGTAACCGTCGTATTCTGCGCCAACATCCATAACAACAAGATCGCCATCTTTCATTTGTCTGCGGTTATCATCATAATGAAGTATCAAAGAATTCTCACCCGAGCCTACTATCGGTGTCCAACTTGGAAAATCCGCGCCTCCGCGCATCATCTCGTATTCAATATCGGCTTGCAACTCGTACTCCCACTTATCCGGCTGGCAATCCATCATTGCACGTTTTAAACCATTCCAAGTCAGCTCGATAGACTTTTGCATCAACCGCAATTCCGCTTCAGATTTTATTTCTCTGAACTTACCAAACAACGGCAGTGCATTCTTCACTTTAAGATTTGGATATTGCTGTTCAAGTTCTTTCTTCGCATTCTTGTCGAGGAAGATTTTCTTATCGTTGAGCCAGTCGTTCACAAATTGTAAATCCGGGGCAGAGATATAAAGAGTTTTGGCATTTGCCAAAACCGCCTTGAATATCTCTTGAAATCTTGAGATGTTACAAATGATTTCATTTGTTCCTATTTTTGTTCGTGTGCTTTCTTCTTGGCTTGTTGTGAACAAGAAAACATTATTACGCTTATCGTCTGTTCCAAATCCTGCAGGTGTGAAAATAATATACCGGTTGGTCGATCTCCAACCGGTAAGATAAAGAAAATTACTTTCCTGCCTGTAGCGGTACTCGACATCGTTCGATCTCATTTTGAAATCGCCCGATCTCATCACTACAACAGCGCCGGAATCAAGCGATTCTAGAAATTGCTGACGCCGACCAGTGTATTCATCTTGTGAAATGCCAAGAAAATTGTCTTGACAAAATCCGATCTTAAAAAATATCGAGAGGAAAACAAATATAAAAATTAGCCGGCGCCGCATATTATTTTTCTAAAAGTATTTTCGTCGACTTGCTTGAAACGGACATCGGTATCGTCATATTCTGTTGACCGGTGATTGCCATTGTTTGTTCGTTATCGGTTGTCGTCTCGTCAACCACAGTCACGCCGGCTTCAGGATCGAAAAACATTACACCTTTCACTTTACCGCTACCCTCAACGAATAGCTCCATACTGTTCATCATCATCTTTCCGGTATCCGAAGTAGTACCTGTATATTCGATTTTGAGACAATCATGATTTTGTTTCTTTTCTTTTCCACTCAGTGTATATTCGATGACTGATGTGTGATAAATCTTTCCACCCATCGATTCGATTGTATCTACAGTTGTTGAATTCCATTTTTCGCCGATTTTCACTTCCTTCTCTGGCAAGCGGGTGATCTGAGCCATTCCTCGCTGTGAACCGCTACCCATCATTCCTTCGTTTTTAATTGTGTCGATAACCTCTCGCGAAATAACGGTACCAAGTTTCGAGACTGTTATCTTTGTCCGTTTGCCGATGAGGTTACTGAGAATCATCGTCGTATCCATCATCGGACTTTTGGTTGTATTCTTTGCCGAATCAACGCTTACGATCAGGACAATGTTTCCTTCTTTTGTAAGATCATCGACGGCAACACGAATAGTCATATCGCTCGCATTTGTCATCTTCATCTCTTTACCCATCATTTCTTGAGTGATATTGCTGTTTGATGTATGATTGAATCGGTATGTTTTTCCTTTTTGAAATTTGTACTCGATCTTATAGCTATCTTGTGCAAAAAGAAAAGATGCCGAGAGTAATATCGCAATTGCTATGAGTGATAGATGTGAATAGAATTTGTTCATAAGAACTCCTTGATTATTAAATATTGAAAATTTATTTTTTATTCTATCTTTTTTGCTGATCCTTTTTGTATGGGGTTATCCAAAAAGACTTAGTGAATCTTAGTGATCTAAGTGTCTTAGTGGTGAATGTTTAATTTTAAAAAATAAATCAATCATTTTTACCACTGAGACACAAAGTTCACTAAGAAACACTAAGAAGTATCCATTCATTAGATGGGTATATTTAATAGGTGTCATAAGTTTTAAAATAAAGTTGTTGAATCAACTAATTTATATCTCTTTTCATCGTTTGCAATTCTCCATGCAGTACGGAATACGAGCCGCGCTGCCTTTGCCGTTTTTTCGGTGTTGATCTTTTCCGGTGAATCACTCACTTTATGAAGATCGGAATGCAATCCCGAATGATAAAACAGGAACGGTATATTCTTTTTCTGAAAACTCATATGATCGCTGCCACCTGGAAGTTTTTCTTCATCTATCAGTGTGAATCCGATTTCTTTATTTTCTTCTTCATTGATTTGGGCAAGGTCAGGACTAATCGCCTCGCTTACCATGTACAATGAATCGATTCCGTTTCGTCCAACCATATCGATATTAAGCATCGCCACCGTTTGATCGAGAGGGAAGAGCGGCTTATTCACATACGAGCGTGAACCCGTCAATCCCTTTTCTTCACCTGTAAATGCAATAAATAGCACACTTCGCTTTGGTTTCTGAGTAATTGCACCGAATGCTTGAGCTACTGCCATCACTGCACTTGTACCAGAGGCGTTATCATCTGCTCCGTTAAAAATATAATCGACTGTATCCGCATGCTGTTTCATGTAGCCGACGTGATCGTAATGCCCACCTATTACAAGGACTTCATCTTTTAGTTTCGAATCGGTTCCTTCGATATAACCAATTACATTCTGGCTTGATTTATCTTCGACGGTTATGGAAGTTTTTAAAGATACTGTTGCATTTTCAACAACGAATGAGTGCGGCTGAAGTGTGCTGTCGATTTTTGACTGAATATTCTTTAATTCGTCCACACTTCCTAGAAGTTTTGAAATTACCTCTTCGCCGATTTGGACAACAGGAATTCTTTTTTCCGTCTCATCAATCAATACCATTGGCAAGGCATCTTTCGGCAATGTTTTAGAGAGCGAGGGCCAAGGAAAACCACGCGGTGTGAGTGATGTATGATTTAGCGGATCGGTTACAACAAGAACTCCAACTGCACCATGAGCGATAGCGTTCTTCACTTTTTCACTGAGGTTCGAATATTCAGTTTCATCGGTTCCTTTAAATATCGAAGCGGAATCGTCTTCTCCCGGTTCGTGCTTAAGAATAAAAACAACTTTTCCTCTCACATCGATATCTTTATAATCATCGTACTCGTAAATAGGCGCGGTGATACCATAACCAACGAACACAATCGGTGCATTCACTTCCTGATTTCCTGTTATATCGAAAGGGGTGAATTCCGTTTTAATTTTAAACGAAATCTCACCGCCATCTTTGAAAATCTTCAAATGATTGTCTTCACCTAAGCTGATTATACCGAGACCTACTTTCTGAAAGTAACTTCCGTTTACCGTCTGCAAGCCGGATGATTTAAAAACACCTGCAATATAATTTGCCGCAGAATCAAGCTCAGGACTTGGGGTATTGCGTCCCTTCATTGAGTCGGAAGCGAGCGTGTAAATATGTTTCTTCAACAATTCCGGTGTGATGATTTCATCTGCAATCGAACTCGGGTTTATAAATCCAAGATGAGCACAACTAAATACAAACAGGGAAAGCGTTATCAGAAAAAGATTACGTGAAATGTATATCTTCGTATTTGACATGGTTTTGATGTTATTTTAATTTTTGTATGGGGAAAATATATCGTAAATATGAAGAAATGTCAAATGATGTTGCGATAGGAAATAATAACTGGGAGGGTCGACAACTCAGCGAGTCGTGAGACTAGTGGAGAGTTCTATTCTCCCACAAACTCTTAAGGATGGCTCCCGATGCCATTTTCTTTTTCCATCTTTGCTCTTGCGTATGGGCTAACTTGTTCCATGTAATAGTTTTTCAAGGAGAGAAGAGAGGGAAATTAAGCAAATGGTAGATTTCTTGTCGGACATAGCATAGGGAAGAACAAGCATGTCTTTGTGAATGAGGGCCCCGCAAGTGTATACAACGTTAGGAACATAACCTGATCGGCTGGTCTCTGTCCAATGAATCAGAGATTCCCTTAAACGGCCAATAATTTTGGAAGGATTTTCTTTGTCTAGAAGAATGGCGCCTATAGAATATTGCCGAAAAGATCCGACACCGTGAGTAAGAAGAAGCCAACCATGCTCGGTTTCAATTGGCGAACCGCAGTTTCCAATCTGCTTGAATTCCCATGGATAAGAAGGCTTCATAAGCGGAACTGCTTCATGCCAGAAATGAATATTGTCGGAGTACATCAAAAAAAGGTTTTCATTATCCTGACGAGATACCATTGCGTACCGCCCATTTATCCTGCGGGGAAACAGAGCCATTCCTTTATTTACGGCTGCATTCCCGTTCAGGGTAATCATTTTGAAATTCTCAAAATCTTCCGTTTCCATCAATTGAGGAAGTATAGCCTTGCCATCATATGCAGTGTAGGTAGCGTAGTATTTCTTACTTCCATCATCGTCGGTAAAAAGAACAAATCGCGCATCCTCAATGCCGTTTTGTTCACTGGGCGAGAGGGGAAATAGAACCCGTTCCCGTTCCGATAGAGAAACGGAAGGATCGAAGTGCGCCTCATAGTTGCATTGAGCAAGCCAGAGGATTTTGTCGGAAGTGAGCCTATCATTTTGAGATATTGGATGATGGTTGAATATCCAAGATTTTAGTTTTTCCCGCAATTCATCAATGGTGAATTGTTCTGAAAGGGATACTACAACGGAATTGGAGAAATCGCTGAAAATACTCATTTCACGGAGTTTCCGGGCAAAACATGTCTTGTCGTAGAGAATGTTCGCTTTCATTTCCGCGGTCGAGGCGAAATCCCCGATGTCGTCAATTGATACAGAATCGTTTGCGTCAATACATCCGGAACGGAACGTCAAAGATGAAATATGTCCTTCGCCTGTCGCCCGCAGGGATATGATAAAACGGAGAGAGCCGGGGGGCAGTCCAGACTGGTCGGGGTGTGGAACTATTGAAGGATTGAAAAGGGCGGCTGATTCAAATGAATATTCGGCTAAAAAGAACGCGCCTATAAGGAGCCTTCGTTCTCGCGAAGGCAATACATCGGAAGGCATATGCCTGCGGATGGAGTCAAATTGGCGCTCCAGAAGAAGCTCGAAATTATGATGCCGATGTGAAAACTTGCCAAGTACATTCTTCAGTTCTTTCTTTATGTCCGACTCATCAAGAGACAACACTCGCGAAATAATCCGTTCGATTCGCGACTCGCTGAAAGGAATATGCGGGCGCACAATGACCCGTTGGCTATTAGGCGCCAGAATAATGCCCGTATCTTTTACAAGTACGGGTGAGGATTCCATTGAAGCATTCTTATTTATCATTCTAAAATTGGCTCCTTGAAACTTTCTATGATGTTTGTAATATTTGTCATCTGGTATAGGGACAGAAGAAATGCGATGGTTGATTCGGCGCCTTGATTTCGATTTACTCTATCCACATGAAGCCCGTCATAACAACCGCCATTTGCCGGCTCGTAAAGCGGAATTCCCAAATCGTTGGCTCCAAGAAACCAATGGAATGCTTTTTCAGCTTCATTATACCAATGCTTGTCTTTCGTTGTTAGGTATGCTTCCAGACAAGCTGAAATGGTAGAATAAGCCTCGATCGGCTGTTGATCAAAAACAGGCTTGGAACAGCCTCGTTCAAATATCTTATCTGAGCCAACAGGCTGAAAATGGCCACGAGAAGAAGTCTGCACGGCAGTCAGCCAATTTAATGAATCAATCCCGCTCCTGAGCATTTTTTCATTGACGAGACACCGTCCGCTGACAATAAGTGCACGGGGGATTTTAGCATTACAGTAACTTAAAACTGGTTCAAACCATTTCCATTCAGCGCTGCTATTCTCGTCATAAAGTTTCATAAGCTTCGTGGCAAGCACTTCCAAACTGTTTCGGGCAAACCTGTCGCCCGGGAAACGTTGTTGATATTCATAGGCGCCAATCAACGCAAAAGCCCATGCCCGTGGCGAGGAAAATGAAGATACGGGTGTCAGGGCTTGCTCGAAAATCTCTGCTGCCATTTGACTAAAGCCTTCATTCTTGGATCGGCCCATGCAGGTTCCGAGAGCCCATACTGCCCTGCCATGGCTGTCTTCAGAAAAGTCTCCCTCTACCCATTTACGCTGAAATGTGAGAAAATTCCTGAATCGTGCGGCTTTTGCATCCCAGGCATATCTCACGAAACCGAGAAAACGGCTTGCAAGGTTATTAAGTCTCAAGGAATTTATTGTGCCGAGATTCTCAAGCAATACGGTCAGGATAAGCGCTCTTGAATTATCGTCCGTGCAATATCCTTCGGCGAAGTTAGGAACATTATGCTGCGCATGATGAAATATTCCTATGGAATCGGTCATTCGCAAGAAATGGTCAAGTTTGATGTCAGGCAAAATGAGCGGTTGCTCATTAAGAGGTCGCATTGAGATCTTCTTTTGCATGACAGATGGCCGTTTTTGGCGAGCTTCTTCGAATAGGTTGCCGTACTGTTGCGCCACCTTGTTCCATGTCATTTCACGGCCAAGCAGATAAGCATTCTTGCGCATCGCATGACGTTCGACTTCATTCCGAATAAGTCTTGTGATTGCCTGGGCTATGGAGTCTGAGTCTCTAAATGGCACAAGAATGCCCATCCCGTCCGCAAGCAACTCTTGAGCATGCCAAAATGGCGTTGATATTACGGCATTGCCTGCACCGAAAGAATAGGCGAGCGTTCCCGATGTAATTTGCGTTTCTTCAAGATATGGGGTAATGTAAATATCGGCAAGTGCAATAAGTTCCTCAAGCTCTTCTATGGAAACAAATTTATTATGAAATATGACATGCCCCTTGACACCAAGTTCGTCTGCAAGACGCTGCAGTGAAAGCCTGTATTTCTCGCCCTCATGCCTAAGAAGATTCGGGTGTGTAACCCCGGCGACCAAGTAAACGACATTGGGATGATTCTTGATGACATCCGGGAGCGACCGCAGTACGACTTCGATACCTTTGTTGGGAGCAAGCAAGCCAAAAGTAAGAAGAACTGTTTTACCTTCGACGCCATATTGATCCTTATAGAAACTTGGATCGATGAAGGGCACATCGGGTATTCCGTGAGGTATCAGACGAACTTTGTCTTGGGGTGTTTTATATATACTGCGGAGAATTTCGGCGCCTTTCTGAGACATGACAACTACATAATCAGATATTGCAAGCAGTTCATCCATAACATGGCGCTGATGAACATTTGGATTTTTCAGTATCGTATGAAGTGTTGTTATCAGGGGCATTTTCTGGTTGCGCAGCAATGATAGAATATAACCGCCCGCTTTTCCGCCAAAAATGCCATATTCGTGTTGGAGACAGACGATATCGACGTCATTGAGATTCAAAAAGTCAGCGGCTGCTTTGTAGGTGTCGATATCCTGCTCCTTTATCTCAAAACGAACACGTTGAGGGTATTGATAACCCTCTTCAATATCGGTTATAGGAATTGCAAAACATTGGACACTAGGATTGATTAACGCGAAAGACTCACAAAGATCCGTTGTAAATGTGGCAATTCCGCATTGACGGGGAAGGTAATTGCCGATGAATGCGACTTTCTTGATATTTTTCATAATGCTCCTTTACATGATCAACTTCGATATTTCAATATACACTATCTTTCGATAAAACGTCTGCCTGCTCGTCGATGTTTGTAGAGTGGTCCGCCACAAGCTTGCGGAAGGCAGGTTTGGGCGGGGGTTGTTGTTAAAAATAAAATCCCCTCTCCCGGATTGAGAGAGAGGACTGATTGGCGAAAGTTAATCCGGTTACTTCCCTACAAACTCTTCTGCAAAATATTTCGCAGTCAACCCTTCGCCTGTTGCATGCTTCATTAAATCGTTCCAATGATACCTTGCGCCGGGCATGAAGATTTTCTGTTTCAAGTAATTGCCGATCTCCGGTTTACCGGCAAACGAAATTGGGGCAAACGCATTCTGTTTCTCAATAGTACGGACAATAGTGTTCGTAATCTGAGATGCGGCAAGCTCACCGAGTGTGTAGTTGTGATAGTAGCACGGATATTGCGCAAGATGAATTTTAGCCGCCCAATCGGGTTCATTCCGGTTATCGGGTCGTTTAACAAATTGATACTGCTCGACTAAATCCCACCACAACTTATTCAAATCCTGATCCGGATTCTGGTACATTGCCCGTTCGAACCTAACCATTACCTGCGACCAGCGTGTGAATGCAAGCTGTGTCATTCTCAAATTCTTCTGAACTTCTTTGCGGAGTGCTTCTTTTTCTTTCTCACTTATACCAACCATCGCTTGAAGCCAATCGACGTTGTATGCCTGCCTGCCCATCAGGTTCGCTACCGCTTCTGTTGTGAATGTGTGTGCTTCAATCCGCAATAGGAAAGGGAGGTCGCGGTTTACGTTCTTCGAATAGACTCCATGACCCAACTCATGAAGCAGTGTCCCCATCCATTCATGGTTATTTGTTATGTTGCACATTGTCCGCACATCTCCTAGGCGATCTATATCATTGCAGAAAGCGTGCTGGTATTTTCCTTTACGCGGGTAGAGGTCGCTGTTCTTCAGAATATCTTCTACCGGTAGATTAATTCCTTTGAAGAATGCCGTACCAAGCTCTACAACATTTTTACCTTTAAAGAATTTATCGAGGTCAACCTCGCCGGCTTCGGAGATTTCCTGGAAGAACGGATTCACATAATGCCACGGCATTAGTTTCTCCGGTTTCGTTCCGAATTTTTTAGCGATTGACGCATCGAGCTCCGACTTCAATTGTTTGAATGGCTCGTCTGTCAATTGTTTTAACTCATCGAACACTTTGATGACATCGTCTGCCTTCTGTTCATCTGTCGCAAGCGCCATGACGTAGTAATTATCGAAGCCAAGCTGTTTTGCTGCCTGATTGCGAAGCTTCACAAGCTCGATAACCAACGGTGCAACCTCGCGCCCGACTTGTTTTGTGGCTTCCCAAACTTGCTTCCGTTTATTGGAATTACGTTCATCTTTCAGCATCGCGCGTAAGTCGTTATCGGCGTATTTTTTTCTGCCTATTTTTCCGCGGAAATTGTTGAACTTTTCGGATATCGCCGCCTGCTTCTCAACCATCTGCCGCATCAGTGTAGTGTCGATCTGATTCTTGAGATAATTGTTGTATAGGATAATAAGCTGTCGTTGGAGAAGAGTGTCTTTGATTGTTCCTTTCTCTTTCAACTCTTTGAGGAAAGCATACTCGGTTTTATTTGAGCGGATTTTTTTAATTTCAAGTTCAGCCGCGGCAGATTCGTCGTAAAATTTCTTTTCGCCTGTCGCGTTTGCATTCCAATCTGCTAAGTTCTGCTTTTTCATCAGCGGCTCAACAGTTTTGAGATGATTTGTGATGAACTCGCGCAGCTTCTGCTCGCCTGTTGGAGCGGGGGAGCAGGATATCATAACGAATAACAGCATAAATAGTGAAATAATTAAAACCAGTTTCATAAATCTCCTTATGATTTGAAAAATCTTATTGATAGTACGAATTGGGGTGCATAAAGTTGTGATAAAATATAAGGTTTCTAATCTGAAATATCAAACGGTAGTAACAGGTCAGATTATGTTTTTCCTCATGCGAAATTGGTGTACTGGTATTACCATAGCTTGCGTCGGCGACCCCGATACTACGTAAGCATTTCCGCAACTTTCGCAACATCATTCGTCGGCAGTTGGCAAGCATAATTCTGACAGATGTACACTGTTGCTTTGCCGTCTATCATCGTCATATTTTCTATAAACGGCAGATACGAAATCAACTTTGGCTTCGAGTTATCGTCAACGAATAGAATAACTTTATTCGGTAGAAAATGCTTACGAACCTCTCTTAACATGGTTTTTGTGTCTACAGCTAATTTTTCACCGACGATAATTATTTCCTTCGGGGTCGTGATATCCCAATTCAGCGCAACCAACATTTGTGGGAGGGCATCTGGCATTTGGTCTATACGAGAGCTGAACGATTGAATAGTTTTTTCTGCCATCCCGCGCCAACTATTATTGTTGGTTACTTGTGAAAGTTTTAGGAGATTCAGCGCGGCTATGGAATTGCCTGTCGGTTCAGCCCCATCATAATCTTCTTTTGTCCTCAAAAGAATTGATGGATCATTTCCGGTAGTGTCGAAAAATCCGCCCGACTCTTTATCCCAAAATAATTCAATCTGTTTTACTGTCAGCGCTATTGCGTATTCAAGCCATTTGAAGTTTAAGGTTGATTCATAAAGGTCAATCAGTCCTTGAATCATAAAAGCATAATCCTGCAAACCGCCATCGAAGCGGGCATCGCCATCGCGGTAACGACGGTAAAGCGTTTGAGTATTGGCATCATAAAGATTTTCCAAGACAAAGTTGGCGGCAGTTTCTGCCGCTTCATGGTAAAGATCGTACTCGAGGATCTGGTAAGCTTTAGCGAAAACCGAGATCATCAATCCGTTCCAGGAAGTTATTATTTTATCATCAAGATGAGGGTGCGGACGTTTATCACGTTCGAGATACAATTTATGCTTCGCGACAAAAAGAAGTCGGTTTAAATCATCCGGTGTTTTACTAAACTTTTGCACGGTCTCATCAATATTATGGGCGATGTAAAGAATGTTTTGTCCATAAAAAACATTCAAGTGATCTTGAAGCGCGTTACCGTCATCTTCAACTCCAAAATAGTAGTTGAAGATTTCGGCATTATCTTTTCCGATTATTGATTCGATCCCTAATTTTGTCCAAACATAAAACGCGCCTTCTTCTTTTTCGTTTGGTTTGGATAGATCGGAAATACTCTCTGCGTCTTCTGCGGAATAAAATCCGCCATCTTTATGATGAAGTTTTATCAGAACATAATCTAAAATACCTTTTGCGGTTTCAATGAGTGTATCGTCTTTCGTAATCTGATATGTCTCGAGGTAAGAAATAGCAAGTTGTGCCTGATCGTAAAGCATTTTCTCGAAATGAGGAACGCGCCATTGTTCATCAACAGAATAGCGATGAAAACCTCCGCCGAGTTGATCGTACACACCGCCGCTTGCCATTGCACGGAGCGTGTTGAGAACGATTTTTAGCGAAGAGCCATTGCCGGTTCGTTTAAAATATCTCAAAAGGAAATTAAACACCGATGGTCTGGGAAATTTGGGCGCGTTTCCGAATCCACAATATTTGGGATCGTAGCTTTGGAGAAATTGATTGTAGGATTTGCTAATAATTGACTCATCAACAGTTATGCTATTTTCTGGTTTTGAATTTGCCCGGAGATGTTCTGTAATCTGTTCGCTTGAGGTTAGAATCTTCTCGCGTTCATTTTGCCATAATTCGCTGATACGTTTTACTAAGTCAGGAAATCCCGGTTTGCCATGATGTTCTGTTGGGCGGATATATGTTGCGGCATAAAAAGGTTTCAAATCGTGAGTTAGAAAAACAGACATGGGCCATCCGCCTTGTCCGGTGGTAGCGATCAGTGCGCTCATATAAACGCGATCAACATCGGGGCGTTCCTCGCGGTCGACTTTTATGTTGATCATTTTCTCATTCATAATTTGTGCGATAGTTTCATTCTCAAATACTTCGCGCTCCATCACATGGCACCAGTAACAAGTTGAATATCCTATTGAAAGAAAAATCGGTTTGTCTTCATCCAGCGCTTTCTGAAATGCTTCTTCACCCCATGGATACCAATCTACTGGATTGTGTGCGTGTTGAAGGAGGTACGGACTTTTTTCGTTGATGAGACAATTTGGGTTATTGTTGTTTGTCATTTTGCGTTTTGAAAGATAGTAAAATAAAAAAGGTCGTGCAAGACGACCTTATTATAAGTTGAGAATCCTTATCCCGCCTTCATTTCATTTCGGCGGCTTGCCTGCTGCCTGCCCGCTGCAGGTGGGCAAACAGGGATTCTCAATCCGACCAATAACTTAACAGCACTTCGTTAGTTAAGTTATGTCAAATTGGGAGTGGAGCTGAAGGGAATCGAACCCTCGACCTCCTCGTTGCGAACGAGGCGCTCTCCCAGCTGAGCTACAGCCCCAAAAATTCTGTGCTTTCTGATCCCGCTTGTGGCGGGATTCTCAATTCGACTGATAACTTAACATCTCCCGCCTGCGGCGGGTTCGTTAAGTCATGTCGAATTGGAAGCTACAGCCCCAGAATATGTACCAATTTACGAAACTATCGCACTTAAATCAAGCTCCCGATATTATAATAAAAAACCCCCAGCCAATTACTGACCAGGGGTTCTTAAATATTTATGTACTGTGTACTTACGTACTTTTTTAATACATATCACCCATACCACCGCCGTGCGGCATCTGGGGCATTGGTTTCTCTTTTTCTGGTTTTTCAACAACCGTTGCTTCGGTAGTTAAGAGAAGACCTGCAACGCTTGCCGCATTTTCTAAAGCGATGCGAGTTACTTTTGTAGGATCGATAACACCCGTCTGGATAAGGTTTTCATACTTTTCCGTCTGGGCGTTGAATCCATAATCATCTTTGCCTTCTTTAACTTTATTGACGATTACGGAACCCTCTAAACCGGCATTATTAACAATCCAGCGAATCGGCTCTTCAAGCGATTTGCGGATGATCTCAATACCGATTTTCTGATCTTCGTTTTCAGTTTTCAGACCATCAAGTTTCGGAGCAACGCGAAGATATGCAACTCCGCCACCCGGCACAATACCTTCTTCCACTGCTGCACGAGTAGCATGGAGAGCATCCTCAACGCGGGCTTTCTTTTCTTTCATCTCGACCTCAGTTGAAGCGCCAACTTTCAATACAGCGACACCACCAGAGAGTTTTGCAAGCCGTTCTTGAAGTTTCTCTTTGTCGTAGTCTGATGTTGTTTTATCAATCTGACTTTTGATCTCGTTGATTCGTTTCTTGATATCTTCTTTCTTACCAGCACCTTCAACGAGGGTTGTATTATCCTTATCGATCGTAACTTTTTTTGCTGTGCCCATGTAAGAAAGCTGTGCGTTCTCGAGCTTGAATCCTTTCTCATCAGATATTACAGTCCCGCCGGTAAGCACCGCTATATCTTCAAGCATAGCTTTGCGGCGATCACCAAATCCGGGAGCTTTGACTGAGGCAACTTTCAGAGTACCACGGAGTTTATTCACGACAAGTGTTGCAAGAGCTTCGCCTTCGACTTCTTCAGCTATGATTAGAATTGATCGACCTGCCTGTGCAATTTTTTCTAGAATCGGAAGCAAATCTTTCATCACGCTGATCTTCTTATCATGGATTAGGATGTACGGATCTTCTAATTTCGTTTCCATTGTTTCAGCATCGGTGACGAAATAGGGAGATAGGTAACCGCGATCAAATTGCATTCCTTCTACCCATTCTACAGTTGTTTCTGTCCCCTTTGCTTCTTCGACTGTGATTACACCATCTTTCCCAACTTTTTCCATCGCATTCGCTATCAACTCGCCAATTGTGCGATCGTTGTTGGCAGAGATTGAACCAACCTGAGCAATCTTCTGTTTGTCGTCACCGACAGTCTTACTAATTTTCTTCAATTCCTCAACAACTTTTATAACAGCAATTTCGATTCCTCTTTTGAGGTCCATTGGATTTGCGCCAGCGGTAACATTTTTCATACCTTCGCGGACTATCGCCTGAGCGAGTACGGTGGCTGTCGTTGTTCCGTCACCAGCCACATCAGATGTTTTACTGGCAACCTCGCGGACCATCTGCGCGCCCATATTTTCAATTGGGTCCTCGAGCTCAATTTCTTTTGCAACGGTCACGCCGTCTTTTGTTACAGTCGGCGCACCGAATTTCTTATCAAGCACAACATTGCGTCCTTTCGGACCGAGAGTAACCTTAACTGCATCAGCAAGTTTATCGACACCTCGCTTCAATGCAGTCCGTGCTTCAGTATTATACGTAATTATTTTAGCACCCATAAATTATTAACTCCTTTAAAAATTTTATGATTAATATTCAACAATTAAACAACTGCAAAAACGTCAGTCTCTCGCATGATCAAGTACTCTTGACCATCGATAGTGACTTCTGTACCAGAATACTTTCCATACAGTACCTTGTCGCCAACTTTAATTTCCAATGCAATTATTTTCCCATCATCAGCTTTCCGACCAGGACCGACTGCAACAATTTCACCTATTACAGGTTTTTCTTTAGCAGTATCAGGAAGAATGATTCCTCCTTTTGTCATCTCCTCGGCGGGAGAAGGTTTGATCACTATTCGATCAGCTAAGGGTTTAATCTTCATAAACGTATCTCCTATAAATTATTAAAAATGAATAAATTAAATGAATTCTTTAGAAAAGGTGAAACTTAAAGAAGAATCGCACTCCGTTAAAGAGTGTTTTAATATAGTAAAATTGTTGTAGAAAATCAAGAATCCTGGGGAATGATTACCTCGATGATTTTCTCCCAGATGCCCCTTCAACAATGAGCACAAATTCACCCCGAATCGGATGTTGTCTGAAATAATTGATAACAACAGAAATTTTTCCACGGATGGTCTGTTCATACATTTTTGTCAACTCGCGGGAAACCGAAATGTTCCTATTCCCAAAAAATTGTTTCACTTCCAGCAGTGTCTTTAAAAGCCGGTGAGGTGATTCGTACAGAATAACTGTTTTAGTCTCGTGGGAAAGTTGTTGCAAATATGATTTCCTTCCCTTTTTAATTGGAAGAAATCCGACAAAGAGAAAACGTTCTGTCGGTAAACCACTTATGATAAGGGCTGGAAGAAAAGCTACAGGACCAGGTATTGCTACAACTGGAATATTTTCACTAATAGCAACGTTTATCATTCTTGAAGCAGGATCTGAAATACCGGGAGTACCTCCCTCGGATACCAACGCTATAGATGTTCCAGATTTTAATTTCGATGTCAGCTCAGGAATTCGTTTTGTTTCATTGTAGCTGAAGTAACTGATTAGAGCTTTCCGAACCTTATAATGATCAAGAAGAATTTTAGTCGTCCGTGTATCTTCGGCAGCGATCAAATCCACCTCCGAAAGTATGTTTATCGCCCGGCGGGAAATATCTTCAAGATTCCCGATAGGCGTGCTAACTATATACAGTGTTCCCCGTTGAACAACCATCAGTCAGATATTTTCGCTATGAGTGGTAATCTCCGTTTGAATTCATTATTGCGAATTCTCTGTCTCACTTTCTCAATAAACTCTTTCTCAAATCCTTTATTGATGAGTTGCTCATCGTCATAATTCTGATCGACCATATCATACAGGAGTTTGTCAACATCGCGATATGAAAAACCAAGCTCACCTTCATCTGTCTGCCCCGCCCATAGATCGGCAGTTGGTATTTTCTCGATAATATGTTTTTGAATTCCAACTTCCTCAGCTAATTGCCATATTTGTGTTTTATAGAGATCGCCTATTGGATTGATAGCGCAGGCAGTATCACCGAAGAGAGTACCATATCCAAGTAATATTTCAGTTTTATTGCTTGTACCGATCACCAATGCATTTTCGCGAGCTGATATATCGTACAATACAATCATCCGCTGACGCGCCAGAATGTTTCCTTTCCGAATATTATCTAATTCCTGATTTTTAGAAAGATATGCATCCACCATAGGACTGATATCAACGGATTCATAGGATATATTAAGCTGATTTATTATTGACAAGGCATCTGCAATACTTTGAGGACTACTTGTTTTATATGGCATTAAAACTGCTAAAACTTTTTCTTTCCCCAGTGCTTCTGTGGCAAGCTTCATAACAAGGGCAGAATCGACACCCCCGGATAGACCAACAACTCCTTTATTAAAGCCAGCTTTTAACACTTCATCATGGATGAAATGAATAAGCTGATTTTTAATTTTTTTAATAGTAGCCATATAAATCCAAGATAGTAAAAAGTGAGTGGGTTTTCAAATCCTTGACTTTACCCGTAAACTTTGGTAGATTTTTATATAACATTAAATAATTTCCACTAAAAACCAATATTTTATATGAATCCTATATTCCTTCTTTTGTGTTTAATTTTATTATCATCTTTTTCTTATGCAAAACAACCAGCTAATCTTGGTACGCTTCTAACAAAATATTATTCCTTTCTTCAGGAAGATGAGCCGACCATTATTCTGATATATTTTATCGACAAGGGGAACTCGATGAAATTATTAAAGGGCAATCCAACTCAGATCATTTCAGAACGTTCACTTCAACGCCGATTAAAAGTCAAAACGATAAATAATGTTATTGATGAACAAGACTTGCCTTTAGAACAATCATATACTCAGGAGATTTCAAAAAAAGTTCAAAAAATACGTCATGAATTAAAATGGTTCAATGCAGTTAGTGCTGTAGCCACAAAACGACAGATAGAAATTATCCGTCAATTACCGTTTGTTAAAGAAGTTGAGCTTGTGGGAAGATGGAAAAAGAAATCCGATGAGGAAAGCGATTCGCCAATCAAAGAAAATATGCAAATCGCCAAACCGAGCGCTGCAAATCCGTTGGATTATGGTACTTCTTTCACTCAAGTTAATCAGATAAATGTACCAAAAGTTCATGATAAAGGGATTTATGGACAAGGTGTTGTGGTTTGTATGTTCGATAATGGGTTCAGAATTTTAAATCATGAATCATTTGCTACGATGAACATTGTTGCTCAATATGATTTCGTTGATCACAAAGAGAGTGTCATCCCAAACAATACAAATCCGTCTTTTGGTTCACACGGTGTTAATACACTCTCAACAATTGGCGGCTATAAATCTGGTCAACTTATCGGTCCTGCTTTTAAAGCCGATTACATTCTTGCCCGTACAGAAAACGATTCAAGCGAAACTCCGATTGAAGAAGACAACTGGGCAAAGGGAATTGAATGGGCAGATAGTATCGGTGTTGATGTAACAAGTACATCTTTAGGTTATCTTGATTATGACCCACCATATCCGAGTTGGACTTGGGCTGACATGAATGGGAATACAACGCTCATCACGAAAGCCGCTGATAGGGCTGTAAATCTTGGGATTGTTGTTCTTAACTCCGCTGGCAATTCAGGATACAATGCTTCCCAGAATACATTAATAGCTCCCGCAGATGGCGACAGTGTTATAGCCGTTGGGGCAGTGTATTCTAATGGAATTCGAACTTCTTTCAGCTCTGTTGGTCCAACCACCGACGCCCCCCCTCGCATTAAACCAGACGTTATGGCTATGGGTTCCGGCGTGAAAGTTGCCAGCTCTACAAATACAACCGGGTATGGTTTGGCAGCGGGAACTTCTTTTTCATGTCCACTCTCTGCGGGCGTTGCCGCATTAATCCTTTGCGCCAACCCGACTCTCAACCCAATGCAAATACGCGATGCAATGCGGCAAACCGCAAGCCAAGCAGCAACACCCGACAACCTGATGGGTTGGGGTATTCTTAATACCGATAGCGCTATTAAATACTTCGGTGCTTTACCAATGGGGCGCATCAGCGGAATGAAGTTCAACGATTTGAATTACAACGGTTCCCACGATCCGGGTGAGCCACCCATAGAAGGGGCAAAGGTTTTACTCTCCGGTACATTACATGATTCAACATTTACTAACGCACAAGGTGTTTACTTATTTGATAGTTTACCTATTGGTAACCATATAATTTCAGCCGCAATCCAATGGGGATGGAAACAAACACATCCAACGGCATCGTATTCGATTAACCTTCTTCATCGTGGTGATTCATCAGGACTGGACTTTGGAGCTATTTATTTTCCTGACTCGGGATACAACCACACCGAAGGTTGGAATTTACTTTCATTGCCTTATAGGGTAGCAACTCATGTTAAAAATGCAATCTACCCAGACGCTAGTTCAGAAATCTTCTTCTATCAAGGAAGTTATGTTCCCATTGATACTATCCCAGATAAGATAGGTTACTGGCTGAAATTGAACTCTCCCGGTAATACACTCATAGATGGAACACTACGGCTACTCGATACAATTGATGTCAACCCGGGATGGAACATGATTGGCGCACCTTCGCAGCCATTATCAATCAATTCGATAATTCAAATACCTGATAGCATAATTACACCAAATGTCTTCGAATTTAACAATGGCTACTCAACTGTTCAAGTACTTATTCCTTATAAAGGTTATTGGGTTAAAGCAAAATCAGAGGGGAAGCTTGTTTTTAACACATCAACAAGTACACATATGATATCAACCGCTGAAAAGACTATAGGAACTCTACAACCACTTAGCAAAATATCAGTTGAAGATCAGCTTGGAAACAAGGGTGAATTGTACTTCAGTTCTGATGAAAGAGTTCTTGATAATGTAGAATCGTTTGAGTTACCGCCAATCCCACCATCGGGTGCTTTTGATATTCGGTACGCTAATAATCATTCACTTGAGATAGCAGAAAATGGAAACATAAAGGATTGTGGTATCCTTGTTTCCTCTGCAAAATATCCTTTAACATTTAAATGGGATAAGAATGATTTATTTACTTCAGCTTCATTTATAGTTAATGGAGAAGAAATTATGATGAATGAACAAGGCGAGATTAAAATAGAGCGTGAACAAGTGGATATCAAACTCAGACTATATAAAATGCCGATAGATGCACTACCCATGGAATTTGCTCTTTATCAAAATTATCCAAATCCATTCAATCCAAGTACAAGAATACACTTCGAGGTCCCGAAAGAAATACACGTTACACTCAAAGTGTACGACATGCTCGGACAAGAAATGGCAACGCTGGTAAATGAGGTGAAGAAAGTAGGAAGATATGAAGTTGAGTTCGATGGTAACAATCTTGCGAGCGGTATATATTATTATAGACTCATATCAGGTTCATTTATTGATGTGAAGAAGATGATTGTCTTGCAGTAGCTTGCGTGCGACTCACCTCAAAGCATGTATGTGCGACTCATTTTTAGGCCAGATTTAAAGCTGGAAGTGAGTCGCATTTCTATTCCCCTTTCTGTGTGAAAAAAATCACAAGCCCCTTGAGTTAAGTTATGGTTCTAATTATATTAAAGCAGGTTATTAATTGGTGGATTAGTGAAAACCCCTGCCTGAATCGGTTGGGGTTTTTTATTTCTTGATTCTCTTGCCATTTTGTCTTACATTTACTACGGCTTACTGAGATGGTAAACTTTATTATAAGGGGAAAGAAAAATGTATTTCGCTTTACCGTACCTAATTATTTATTTAGGGCTTGTCGCGCTTGGAATTTATATTAGATTTTTCATTAGGTCGACAGTTGAAAAATCTATCGGTCATCAGTTCGATTTGAAACTGGAGAAATTTAAACAGGACTTTGCAAAGGAGATGACCGCTTTAGAGCGCAAGGATAAGTATCGACTTGCAGCACTTGACAAACGATTAAAGACACACCAACTTGCATTCGGTCTGGGAATTGAAATGATTCACCACTTATATGATAAAACAGATGAAAGAATTGAAATAATTAAGAAGCTGGATAATTTTTGGAAAAATAATTCTTTATATCTTACAAACAAAACAAGAAATGCCTTCAAAAATTGTTATGATTATTATCAAATGAATCCTATCCTAATTGAAGCTTGGCGTACAACTCACAAAGAGGAACATTATAAACAACTTGAGGAAAGGTTTGATTATTTTTTGAAACTTCCCAAAATAATCGCAGAGGAGGTTGATCTTGAAGCTATGGGTAATGAGAACCTCTTGGTTGATGGGCGAAGAATCACGCCTTTAGGAATTGAAGATAAAAAGGAAGAAAACTCATGACCGAACTCATCTGGGAAGGTAAATACAAAGACGGTAAAAAGGTTGCACCGGTTAGGATACCTTTACCGTTTCAAACAATTGAAACTATAAACGAGAGCGCACAAGACCGATTGCGAACTTTGGATATGTTTGCACAGGGCAAACCGACCGAGTGGCGTAACCGTTTGATTTGGGGTGACAAGAAGTATGTGCTGCCAAGCTTGCTGCCTGAGTTTGCAGGCAAGGTAAACTTGATTTACATTGACCCACCATTTGATACTGGAGCTGATTTTTCTTTTAATGCTACTATTCCTGACAATCCAGATACTGAAGAAAACGAAAGTACGGAGTTCATAAAAGAACCAAGTATTATCGAGCAAAAGGCATATCGTGATACTTGGGGACGTGGACTTGACTCTTATCTACAATGGTTTTATGAGACTGTCGTCCTACTGCGTGATTTGCTTGCTGGGGACGGTACTATTTACATTCATCTTGACTGGAGACTCTCCCATTATGGAAAGGCAATCATAGATGAAGTCTTTGGTTATGATAACTTTATGTGCCAGATAATTTGGAAGCGCTCCAGTATAAGAAAGGCTCGCTCAGATAAATGGTTATCTGTAGATGATATTATTTTGGTAGCCATAAAAACTGATGAACATACATTTAACCAGATTTATCTTCCGTATTCGGAAGAATACAAAAAGAGATTCAAGTATAAAGACGAGCGTGGATACTATTACTGGATTGATATTGGTACGTATTCCGAAGAAAGATTGGAGAAATTAAAGAAAGAGGGTCGAGTTAGATTCCCAGAGAAACCTGGTGCTCATCCCCGATTCAAGCATTATCTTCATGAAGGCAAAGGAGTCCAGCCTGACAATGTTTGGACAGATATTGTACAGGTTAATTCACAAGCGACAGAGGACACAAGGTATCCTACTCAAAAACCCGAAGCTCTTCTGGAGCGAATTATGAAAGTGTCATCAAGAGAAAATGATTTGGTGTTGGATTGTTTTAGTGGTTCTGGTACAACAGCAGCAGTAGCAGAGAAAAATAATCGTAGATGGATTACATGTGACTTAGGAAGATTTGCAATCCACACAACTCGTAAGCGACTACTCCAGATTCCAAATGTAAAGCCATTTGTCGTGCAAAATCTTGGTAAATACGAGCGTCAAGTATGGCAAGCATCAGAGTTTCTTCCCTCTTCTGTCATTCTGAGTCCCGACGAAGTCGGGGCGAAGAATCTCACTGGCTCAGATAAATCAGATTCTTCAGTTGCTCCCCTCCTCCAGAGTAACATGGCTTTGAAAGAAAAAGCATATCGGAATTTTATACTTGAGCTTTACCATGCAGAACCGGTGAAGGGATTTGTATGGCTTCATGGAGCAAAAGATAAACGGATGGTGCACGTGGGTGCGGTTGATACACCAGTCTCCTGTTTTCCGCAATGCAGCACCCTAAAAGTTTTTAAGAATAATACGAAATAACTCAGATTGTTCGTCATC
>JASEHD010000023.1 GCA_030019075.1 Bacteroidota bacterium | reverse complement strand
CTATAATTGCGAAAGTTAATATATGTCGAGAAGCGTTTGGGACAGTACACTAGGGCAGGCTCAAGTTGATAAGCAATAATGCTCGACATAATGGGAGCAAAAATAGTTGGATCGAATCCAGGCCCAGCTTCTTCTAGGCCAAGAATCTGTATTAGTACATCAAAGGAGAGCAACAGTGGATATTCTTTATGATGTGTATGTCTGAGGTCGTACTCGTGTAGAGTTCTATCAAGTGTCAAGACCCAGCATCTTTCTTTTTGTGCTCTTAGAAAACGACCTGCATGGATTAAGGCTGCGTCATGCTCAACCGTCTTTGGTTTCTTTGTTCGAAGTCTTGCGTTCGACCAAGCTTCGGCAATTTTTTGCTTGAGTTGCTCATCCTTAATCCCACTTTTCACTGATTCTTCTAATTCAGGATAATCCAGCACGCTAATTGCTTGTGAGTCGTCTATGGAATACGGTGGATCCTTTATTGTGCCAAAGAATGTCTCAAAGTGATCCTGCTCAGTACAACCTCGAGCCAAAGCGGTACTGAGAAAATTATTGTATGATTTGTCCAATATTTCTCTCCCGTATTTTGATACCACAGCTAAGGTCGTCCGGTAGTTGTAGTCAACTATCTTTATATATTCATCTCTCGATATATTTAGAAATTTTAGCCGAATACCCAATTGGTTGAATGCTCTCCCTAGGGCACTTAGTGAATCAGCCAGCCTGTGCTTTTCAAGTGCCGCAACGAGAAGAACGTTTGTATCAAGTAAAATTGTTGAACCTTGAATTTCCCTTAGTGTAATTGGGTCGCCGGAGATGTTAGCTGCTACTAATCTGGCCGCAAACATTGCTTGTCCAACGCTCCACAGTTGTTCAGCATCTTCTGGAACGGCACTAGTGACGAATAACCTAAAGGATCTTATTAGGTCTTCAGCTTCAGATTCTAATTTGTGGTTCTTCAAAGATGGTTTTAACAAATCCTCAAATTGCACATTTATTGAGGTCTTCAATGGAGCACCTCTACAAATTGATGAAGCCCATCTGTCTCCAAAACCATGAAAGAAAGCTATACACGCTTCAGTGAACCAAATCCGCAGAATAGTTGGATCAATGCGTTGAGAAAAATGGCGCTGAAGAACACTGGTGATTCTTGCGGCAGCACGAGTGAGATCGGAGTCTATGGTTTCACGGCCCTTGTCTGTTAGGGACCAATTCGACCTTGACTCCCTTGCGTGATCGTGTTCTGCTAGAAAGTGCAACGCTTGAGCGATTTGCTTTCTTGATACACCGGGACACTCAAGAGCATTTGCAACATCTTTTGAGATTGATTGAAGGGTGTTATCATTTTCTGCATTTGTGTAGAGAACCTTTGCCACTATCTGTGCATAAGCACGAACTCGCAATGGTTCCGCACCTTGGCCATACCTCAGATGCAATGCAATAAGTTCATTTGTCGTTGCCGTGCTCATGTCTTTTTCTATTAATTTTGTTTACAGCTGATCAAATTCTGATGATAAATGTAATGCTCAATATCGGATGTGGGCCTACCTTTTTCGCCTAACATCTGTAATAACGACATATTGCTTCACTACACGAAACTTCACTATGCGAAACGCTCTGTTAAGCATAGCGTTTCGTGAAGTGTAGCGTTGTTACTCTTTTTAGTTTCTTTTTCATTCCCAATATTATAAAACAACTCTAACTCAAAGTCAAACAAAAAAAACCGCGAGTGCGGCTCGCTTCTTAAGATAGCATCTTGAGCGGCAACGGTTCCTGTTTGAGCGGGAACGATTCCCATTACGACAGTATGGATTTTCTCCAGTTTGAATATTTCTCCACCGCTGAGACGTAAAGAACACTGAGTTCTGCTCTCTGCGTTACTAAGCGTCTCTGCGGTGATATTTTATCGAAGCCAGTACACCTTTATACCCGTACATGTATATCCTTGCCTTCCCGTCATCCTGAATTTTTTAGAAGACGAGCTTCAGTATAAATTCAGTAATCATTTCACAATTCAAGCTATTTCTTTTTTATGTTTCTCGATCTTTGGTCTTTCTTTACCAACTTTTTTCCAAAAATCTTCTGCTCTTTGATGTATGAATTCCAATTGCTCATCGGGAGTCATATTCTTCATCTGCTCATACATTTTCGCTTGAATTTTATTTTTCATTTCCACACAATCAAACTTTTTCTTCATAAATCAACTCCTTCGGTGATCGAATATCTATCACTTTATAACCTTCACTCAAATTAACAGCGTTGAATTCCCTAATTTTCATTACATTAACGATATGACGAAAATTCCAATTGAGAATCAAATCGGCATCTCCTATCGTTGCAACAGCCACATGTGCAGCATCATTAATTGAAGATGATGATAGTATACCAACTTTGATATATTGATTAAGTAAAAACTCAACTTCCTTATCATACGGAAGAATTTCTAAGTTTTCTTTAGGATAATTATTTAAAATATCTTGTACTTTTGGAGGAGCAGCAAAATGTAATTCTTCCGCTTAATGAATTCGAACAACTGATTGCTCTCCTTAGAAAACTCATCATCGAAGCAACCACCAAAAACAGATGTATCAACGTATATTCTGAGTTTCTTCATACCAATCTAAGGTAAATAATTCTCTTGATATATAAAAACATCTTTCAACCTCCCGAAGGTTTGCTTTTATTATGCCTTAACAACCTTCGGGAGGTTCTGTTTATGTTAACACAGCTTTGTATCCGTACATGTGAATTCCGGCTTTGCCATCATCCTGTATCTTCCCGAAAACGAGCTTTACTTTTTGTTACACGGATAGCTTATTCTTCTCCTATCACAGTCAAGCAAATTGGGCAACGGGCAATTCTTTTTCTTTGGCAAATGTTTTACGGTGTAATTTGATGCGCTCCAACTCGTGCATCGTTTCAGCGGTAAGGTAGCTTTCACCACAGCTACGACAATGCACAATAGGAACATTCTCAACGACAAACAAATTTGTACCTTTACCGTATGTTCTCGTTACATAACGAATCCTTGCGCCTTTTTTATTACAAATATCACAAATCATAATTATTTCACTTACTTATTCTGAATACACAGTAATTATAACTAATTTCCATTCAGAAGTGATAACATCTTTTTGTCTTTCGACAATCGATCCAGTAAGAATATATTTCTCAACATCATAAATTGAGATGCCCTCATCTTCCATTTCCTCATCAGCATGTAACGTTACTATATATTGACGAGTACGGATTTTTTCACGCATCTTATTTAAAATTCGCTCGAACACTCGTATCAATTTCTATTTAAACGAGAATGGATGATATCAAAATAAAATATATTACACCAACACCGCCTTATACCCATACATGTGAATTCCGGCTTTGCCGTCGTCCTGAATTTTACGGAAGACGAGCTTTACCTTTTGTCCGATCTTCAATTTCTCAACATCCACATCGGCTATCTGAGTCGTGAGCCGAACACCATCGCTCACCTCCACAATACCGATCGCATAAGGAGTTTCCTTCGAGAATTTATCAGGTCCAACCCTAATGATTGTGTATGTGAGGATTTTTCCTTCATCTTTCAGGTTGATAGTTTTGAATTTCTTCGTCTTACACTTCGGGCAAACAAGCCGCGGCGGGAAAGCAACATACCCGCACTTTGCGCATTTACCAGCTTCAAGCCGATAGCGTTGAGGAATTTCTCTATGATATCTTGCAGTAATCATTTTCCACTCTCCAATATATGAATGACACAGCTTGCACCGCTTCCGCCCATGTTCTGCGCCATACCAATCCGCGCGCCTTTAACCTGACGGTCGCCTGCTTTGCCATTGAGTTGTTCATAAAGTTCAATTATTTGTGCGATGCCTGTTGCTCCAACCGGATGACCTTTAGATTTCAATCCACCGCTTGTGTTGATCGGAATTTTTCCACCGATAGCAGTCAAACCTTTCTCTGCGGCTTTTCCGCCTTCGCCTTTCTTAAAAAATCCTAAATCTTCGGAGACAACAACTTCAGCAATCGTGAAGCAATCGTGTACTTCGCATAAATCGATATCAGACGGCTTCAATCCCGCCATCTTGTAAGCTTTCTTCGCTGCATTAACAACAGAACCAAGAGTTGTAATGCCCGGTCGACTGTGAAGCGCTATCGTATCCGATGCTTGTGCGGATGCGAGAACTTTAATTGGTTTCTTTTTAAGTTTCTTTGCAACATCCATTGATGCAACGATAACGGCTGCGGCTCCATCGCTCACGGGTGAGCAATCGAGTAATCCGAAGGGATCGGCAACCATTGTTGCGTTAAGGACTTGATCTATTGTAATCTCAGAACGAAATTGCGCGTTCGGATTCTTTGAACCGTTCCGATGATTTTTTACTGCAACAGCAGCAAGCTGTTTTCGGGTTGTACCGAATTCCTTCATATGCGCGTGCGCGATCATTGCGTACAATCCGGGGAACGTAACACCCTGGTACACTTCATACTCCTGATCGGCGGCAGTTGCCAATGCTTCTGTTACATCGGCTCCGTCGGTCATCTTCTCAACACCGCCAGCCATTACGATATCGCTCGCACCTGAAGCGACTTCGAGAAATGCTTGTCGGAATGAAACTCCACCCGATGCACATGCCGACTCGACATGTGTTGCCGGAATCGGAGTTACGCCTAAATAATCTGCCATCACCGCGCCCAAATGTTCCTGCCCGACAAACAAACCGGACGACATCGCACCAACGTACATCGAGTCAATTTGTTTTACACCAGCATCTTCGATTGCTCTCAAGGCGGCTTCTACAAATATATCTTTTATTGATTTATCCCAGAGCTCGCCGAACTTCGTCATGCCAGCTCCGATTACTACTACATCTCTCATAAATGGTTCTCCTTTTTTTAAAAAAATATTAATAAACTTCTTCATGCCCAAGAATTCTCAAGCTCTCCTTTTAGTTTATGTGCCTTAAGTCGAGAATCGAAAACATTCTCGGAAAGCAATTCTAAAGTAGATTTAATTTCATCGGCTTTATACTGCTGCCTACGTACATATTTCTTCGCCGCCCTAATGAATGTATTGGGCCGTAAAAGTTCTCGCATCATTCCATCATTTCATTCATTAGTTCGTCCGGAGTCGCCGTTCGAGTTTTTTCTTCTCGAAATTCGCGTTGAGCATCTTGAATATCTTTTGCTAATTCAACACGTCTCTTATTCATTACTCTACGATTGAGAATTTCTAACAATGTTTCTTGTTCTTCAAGACTCAATCTGTCGTCTTTTTCTAATATTTCATTCAAGCTGATTGTATGATTCATAATTTTGTTCTCCTTACGTGAAATTTTCTCATTATTGTCTCACGCCTAACTTTTTTCGTTCTATCAACTTCTCTCATAAGAATTGAAAGACCTAAACCTTCTTTTTCTTCATCGGATAATACTTTTGTTGAAATTGATAGTTTCTTAAGCAATGCGCAGACGAATCTCATATCAGTCAAGTTTTTGGGTGATATTACAATCGATTTCATATAGCTCACTGATGATTTCTTTATTCATTAAGTTTAATTTTCTTACGGAACTTAGCATACTGACCGTAATCTAAATAGATTTTATCGTTATTGAGATAATCTCTCAGCTTCAGTGCGCGGTTCTGAACTTTGGTAATTTCCTTTGTTACTCGATAAATGAAACCATCACTTCCAGCACCTGAACCAAACGAAACCATAAAAATTAAATCGTTTGGTTTCGCAACGTCGAGTATAGCTGCTAATCCTGTTGGCGATGAACCTGAATATGTATTTCCCATCCATGGCACAATCCAACCGACTTCCAACTGTTCTTTAGTGAAGCCGAGACGCTTACCGACTTCCTGCGGAAATTTTCCGTTTGGCATGTGGAAGACAGCATATTTGAAATCCTGAGGTTTCAATTTAGATTTCTCAAGAAGCGCTCGACCAGCACCCATAATATGCTTAAAGTATGCAGGTTCACCAGTAAATCTTCCGCCGTGCCGGGGATAATCTTCACCTTCGCGACGCCAGAAATCGGGTGTATCTGACGTGTACGAGTGTGTGAAAAGAATTTCAGCCACAACTTTTTCACTACCCATAATGAATGCCGCACCGCCTGCTGATGCAGAATATTCGAGCGCATCGCCCGGCGCACCCTGAGAAGTATCCGCTCCGATTCCAAGAGCATATTTCATCTCACCGGCTTTTACAAGATTTGCCGCGACATACATCGCTTCGCTTCCTGCTTTACAGGCAAACTCGTAGCTTGCAACGTGAACGTGAGGACCAATCCCAATCGCATCGATTAAAGTTGCACCGCTCGGTTTCACAGCGTATGGATGCGATTCAGAACCGATGTACACCGCACCAATCTCCTGCGGGTCGATTTGAGCGCGTAATAGGGCATTCTTTGCTGCCGCGACTGAGATTGTTATTGTATCTTCATCTTGTCCGGGGACAGTTTTTTCATTCAACTGCAACCCGCGGACAATTGCAATGGGGTCCATCCCCCACTGCTTTGCTATAGTTTCTGCTTTTATGCGGTACCTTGGGAGGTACGCGCCAAAACCTACAATTCCGACCATAATTTCTCCTATTTATTTCGATTTATTTTATTTGAATTTTTATTATTAATCATACTAATTAACTGTGTAAACACTTTCTCTGCAGTAATAAAAAATCGTTCAGCGTTTGCGATTTCTTGTTCTGCAAATTGTTTAGTTATTTCAATAAAATCACCATAATCAGCTTCCTCCCTAATATTTTTTATCTCCTTAATTGTTCGATTATAATGCTTGGGAAAAATATTTGTCATAATGAAGTGTTGATGAAATAGTGTAATAACACCTTCATGCCGTTTGCTATCAAAATGCTTTAAAGCTAATAAAGCTCTCATAGAAGTTAGAATACAATAGTATGCCTGAGAAACTGATAATTTATAATTTCCAAGTTGAAAATTTTGCCTTGCATTTGAAAGGAATTCCATAGCCCGCTGAATTCGATATCGTGAAACATCTTTATGATAATTTTCACTCATATTGGTATTCCCTCTTTCTGAACTGCTTCGAAGAAAAATGAATGCATTTCTAAGTTTTTTCTTTCTTCATATTCACTATAAACTACCGGTGAAAGAAAAACATCGTATTCATCCCAGATTGCCGTATCGATATTAAAAATTTTGTCCCGAACTTTCATTGATTTTTCTCTTACAACAATATAAATATCAATATCTGAATCTTTATGGAAATCACCACGCGCCTTTGAACCGAACAATTGAACGGAAATAAGTTGTTTACCTAAAGCTTTTTTCAAACGTTTTGAGAAAATATTAATGGCTTTATATTCCTGAGGTTTAAGTTTTAATTGGGATAATCTTTTCATACAATTTTTATATGCAACTCTTTTAAATGTCCCTGATTGACTTCCGAAGACGATTCATCCATAAGCGACATGGCGCTCGTAGTTTTCGAAAAATAAATACTATTATTATACATTAACTAAATAAAATCTCTTATTTATTTAGACGTATTTCCACAATGGATCCAAACTACTCGTGGCGGAGCACCTAACCTATCTTGCAACTTTAAAAAATCAATATCTTTCGTCATGACAATTGCTGAGAGTTCACGTGCTTTCTTAAAAATAGTTTCGTCTGAAGAATCGCGCAAACCAATATCGCGAACTGGAATTGCTTTCAATGAAAATTCTGCTTTAATCCACTCTGCGAGCTTAGGCGAAAGTTGTGCATCTATTATTATTGTCACGCCGCAACTACCGGATGATCAATATTTTGGGACGCATACAGCAGACAAGCGTGAACATCTTCAAGCTCGAGGTCTGGTAACTCCTCTAAAACTTGTTGTGCACTCATTCCGGATGCAAGCAGATCCAGAACATCGGATACGCGAATTCGCATTCCTCTGATGCAGGGTCGTCCGCCGCATTGTTCAGGATTTATCGAGATTCGTTTTAATAGGTTTTCCATTAATTTATCCTAATATTTAAACTATTGTTTTCTTCATCCAATTTTTATATGCAACTCCTTTAATTGTGCTTCATCAACTTCCGATGGCGAATCATCCATCAAAGACATAGCGCTTGTTGTTTTTGGAAATGCGATTACGTCGCGAATAGATTTTTCACCTGTAAGCAACATGCAAATTCTGTCGAAACCAAACGCGATCCCACCATGGGGAGGCGCACCGTAACGGAAAGCTTCAAGCAAGAATCCGAATTTCTTTTTTGCCTGCACTTCGTTAATACCTAAAAGTCCAAACACTTTACTTTGCAAAGAGCGGTCGTGAATACGGATACTTCCACCTGCAATCTCGTTTCCGTTTAAAACCAGATCGTATGCACGGGCGCGGGCTTTCGATGGATCGGAATCCAACAACGGCAAATCTTCTAATTTCGGCGATGTAAACGGATGATGAACTGCGACATATCTCTTTTCGTTTTCATCGCACTCGAACATCGGAAAATCGGTTACCCACAACAAACTATTTTTAGAATCATCAAGAAAATTCAATCTCTTGCCGATTTCAAGTCGGAGATTACCGAGAATGGTGTACGTTTTTATCCAACTATCGGAGATTAGAAGAATAAGATCACCGGTATTGGCTTTCATTTTATTTTTGATAGAGAGAAGAACTTCCTTACCGATAAATTTTTCAATAGGAGATTCAACGCTTTCGGCGGTAATTTTAATCCACACTAAACCGCCAGCACCCATTTTCTTTGCAAAGTCGGTTAGATTATCAAGTTGACTTCTTGAGTAGCTTGCACACTGAGGCACAACAAAACCCGCAACTACTCCACCCTTCTTCACCACATCAGCGAAGACCTTGAATCCTGAATCTTGAACCAGATCATTCAAGGTAACAAACTTCAAATCGAATCTTAAATCAGGTTTATCCGAGCCGTAAGTTTCAATAGCATCTTTATAAGTCAACCGTGGAAATGGAGTTTGAATTTCGATTCCTTTAATCTCTTTGAAAAATCGTTTCATCAATCCTTCCGTAACCTGATAAATATCTTCTTCATCCACAAACGACATTTCAACATCTATCTGAGTAAATTCCGGTTGTCGATCTGCACGTAAATCCTCATCGCGGAAACATTTCACGATCTGGAAATAGCGATCCATTCCCGCAACCATCAACAATTGCTTGTATGTTTGCGGCGATTGCGGAAGCGCGTAGAATTTTCCGTGATGCACACGGCTTGGAACCAGATAATCGCGTGCGCCTTCAGGTGTGCTTTTCATAAGAATCGGAGTTTCAACCTCGATAAATTTTAATTCATCATAATATTTTCTTGTGATCTGATACATTTGATGACGGATTATAAAATTCTTCTGCAATGCGGGCCTACGAAGATCGAGATAACGATATTGTAAACGTAACTCTTCGCTTGCATTTACATCGTCGGTTACTGCAAACGGCGGGACGTCGGATTTTGTAATGATCGTGAGTCCTTCTGCGGTGATATCAATTTCACCTGTTGGCATATTGGGATTTATCATTCCATCCGGACGATGATTCACTTTGCCTGAAACGGAAACAACATCCTCGCTTCTGAGAGAGGCGGCTTGCTGATGAAGCTGGAGATTATTTTGCGGATTGAAGACAACCTGCGTCTTCCCGTACCGATCGCGGACCACGATAAAAATAACTCCGCCAAGATCGCGTTGAAAATCTACCCAACCGGTGAGTGTTACATTCTTACCAGCATCGGATGCCCTAAGTTCTCCGCATGTATGTGTACGTTTAATATATTGCATTCAATATTTATTCTCTCAATTAGATGAAAAATCAACGAGTTGGCGTGAAATGAATATATGAAAAAACGGAGAGAGTATCAAACAAAAATGCCGTACGCAAAGAGGAAATGCACGGCATCAGGAGAAATATAAAACTGGCACTTCTTTATAATATCTATTATTTTTCAGACCAGCGTTCAACTCACGATAGTTGGTATTGAGCAATTTTAGTGTATAGCGTCTTAAGACTGATACCAAGAATTTTTGCGGCTTCTTTTTTATCACCTCCTACATTCTTTAAAATAGCTGTAATATGCAATCTTTCAGTTTCTTTCATTGATATGTTCGCACCAATATAATCAATTAACCCTTCGTCCATCGGATGACGTACGAGCTTACTTTTGGGAATCATAATATCTTGAGGTTGAATAATCTCTCCGCTTGAAAGAATCACAGCGCTTTCTATAACATTCTCCACTTCACGGACATTACCGGGCCAATCATAGCTCGTTAGGAGTTCCATTGCGGCAGAACCGATTATTTTATTTTGTTTTGTCTGCAACTTTTTTTCCAGAATATTTTCTACTAACAATGGTATATCTTCTTTTCTTTCACGAAGAGGGGGAATTGTGAGCGAGATGACGTTAAGACGATATAACAAATCTTCCCGAAATCGACCTTTCGTAACCTCTTCTCGTAGATCTTTATTTGTTGCCGAGATAATCCGTACATCGGCTTTCATATTTATATTTCCCCCAACACGTCGAAACTCACCGGTTTGTATAAATCGTAATATCTTGGGTTGAATAATTGAACTAATATCTCCTACTTCGTCGAGAAATAACGTTCCTTTATCTGCTAATTCTATCAGACCTTGTTTTAATGCACGAGCATCTGTAAATGCTCCCTTTTCATGGCCAAACAACTCGCTTTCTAAAAGAGTATCTGGAATCGCAGCACAGTTGATTGCAACAAGAGGTTGATCAGCACGAGAACTTTTTTTATGAATATAATTTGCAATTAGTTCTTTCCCGGTACCGGTTTGTCCTTGTATCAAAACAGTTGCCTCCGAAGATGCAACCCGATCTGCAATTGATATTACATTTCGAAACGCTTTACTATCACCAATTATTTTGGTTTCACCCGTAATCCTCGATAACTCTGACCGCATAATGACATTCTCTTTAAGAAGAATGCGATGTTCGAGTGCTCGAGCAACTATTTGGAACAGCTCATCCGCAAGAAATGGTTTCGTGATGTAATGAAAAGCACCCATCTTCATACAATCTACAGCGACTTTTAAATCATCCATTCCTGTGAGCATGATGACCTCGATTGACGGATATTTCTCCTTGATATAATGAAATACTTCGATTCCACTAACTTTTGGCATAGAAATATCGAGAAGAACAAGATCGTATTTTTTATTTTGAATAGAATTAATCGCATCGACACCATCACAAGCTGTTTCAACTTCATAATCCTCGCCAGTTAATAACTCTTGTACTTGATTTCGAAAAGCTTCTTCGTCATCTACATGCAATATTTTAAATGGCTTTTTATATTTGGTATCATTCATAAACTACTTATATTAATTTTATATATTTTAAGACTTCTGAAAAATAAAATTAATGTCATGGTGAGCCTGTCGAACCATGACATTTCATAATAATACCACACTTCGACAAGCTCAGTGTGACAGTTTTTAGTGGAATTATGCAATTTTTCAGAAGTCTCATTTTATTATTTGAATAAGCAACAATAAATTTATTTTGAATTATTTCAGAGGATTCCTACATTTCCCAATTATAATAAAGAAAAAAGCGAAAATCTTCAGTGAAAACTCTCGCTATATCTATCAACAAATGTACGCACTTCTATAAATGGGTGGTTACCTTCTCAATCAATTGTCGTTTTTGAACAGCTCCGACAATTTGCTCAACAACCTGCCCTCCTTTAATAATCATCAGTGTTGGGATACTTCTTATACCATACTGCATTGCTGTTTTTGGATTTGCATCGACATCTAATTTTGCTACCCTTAACTTTCCGTCGTATTCTTTAGCAATCTCTTCGAGTGTTGGTGCGATCATCTTACAGGGACCACACCAAATCGCCCAAAAATCAACAAGCACAGGTATATTAGAATTCAACACTTCTGTTTGAAAATTTGAATCATCTACTATTATTGGTTTCATTTTTTTCTCCTTATTAAATTTATCAAAAATATTTGGCAGTTAATATAAGAAAATTTATTGTGAAATTTTCACACTCGATTGGCCTAAAACATTCTCTACCTCTCGGATGAAATCATCAGTGAGACTGATATTGAACTTTGTCGATTGAAATAGATGTAACTCAGCACTCTCAGGATCTATGATATTGAAAAAACAAGGATACTTCCCCTCATAACGTTCGAACACCTTCCTCAATGTGGCAATTGTTTCTTCCTGAATATTATCAAGCTTCATTGAGATAATAATTTTTTTAGTAAATCTTTCTCTTACCTGACCGATGGGAATAACTTCTTTCACGATGATGCGGAGTGAATCTCCGTTTTGCTCTCCATTTCCGACCACCATAACCATCGCATCTTCTGTTAAATAACTCTGGTATTGTCGGTATGCATCCGAAAATATTATACATTCACCTTTTCCAGAAAAATCTTCGAGTGTAACGAATGCCATCATGTTTCCCTTTTTATCGATCTTCTTTTTCATTGAAGAAATAATCCCAGCTGCCCGAACTGTCGTACCTGATTTTACAGTAATGGGATTGCCAAACCTTGCCGTTACATACGCGTCGATCTCTAATTCATATTTGCGAAGCGGATGACCTGAAACATAAAAACCAAGTACTGCTTTCTCCCTTGAAAGCTTATCACTTTCGCTCCAATCGGAGATGTATGGAACTGCAGGATATTGTTCCTGCTTTTTTGAAGTTGATGAACTCTCGAAGAGAGAAGATTGACCTTTCGTAGAATAATTTTTTGAAGTCTGCCCGAACTGAATAGCTTTTTCGATTGATTCAAATAGTGATGCACGATTACGATGTAATTCATCGAATGCACCTGCCTGGATTAATCCCTCGAGTGTTTTTTTATTGACGAGCCGTAAATCGACTCGACGGCAAAAATCAAAAAAATTATCAAATCGGCCGTGTTCATCGCGTGTCTTTATAATATTCTCAACAGCATGGACACCAACATTCTTTATCGCACTCAACCCGAAGCGAAGACCGTGCGGTGTTACTACAAATTGCACACTACTTACGTTCACGTCGGGATGAAGAACTTTTATATTTATCTTACGGCATTCATCGATCAATTTAACAACAGAATCTGTATCGCCAATCTCAGTCGACATCATTGCCGCCATAAACTCAGCCGGATAATGTGCTTTCAGATAAGCAGTTTGATATGCAAGAACAGAGTATGCAACACTATGCGATTTATTGAAACCATAAGAGGCAAACTTTTCGATCATGTCGAAGATCTCGCCAGCTTTCTTTTTTGTGAAATCTTTCTTTAAAGCGCCATCGATAAACTCTATTTTCTGTTTTGCCATCAGGGCTTTGTCTTTTTTACCCATCGCCCGACGCATCAAATCGGCTTTTGCTAACGAAAATCCTGCTACCTCGCTGGCAATCTTTATAACCTGCTCTTGATAAACAATAATGCCGTAGGTTTCCTTCAGAATGGTCTCAAGTTTCGGATGAATAAAATCGATGTGGCCGCCCTGCTTGCGGTTGATGAAATCACCAATCATCTCCATAGGTCCGGGTCGGTACAACGCATTCATCGCAATGAGATCACTAATTGAAGTTGGTTTTAGTTTCCGAAGCCAATCTTGCATTCCTGCTGATTCAAATTGAAAAACACCGATCGTTTGCCCCCGGCCAAAAAGTTCAAAAGTCAGGGGGTCATCTTCAGGAATTTTATCAATATTAATCTCTACATTGTGATTCGTTTTAATAAGATTAAGAGCGTTCTCAAGTGCCGTCAGTGTCCGCAGACCAAGAAAATCCATCTTCAACAGACCTGCATGTTCTATGTCGATCATGTTATATTGGGTCATTATTTCAGTTTGCGGCGTTTTGTACAACGGCACATAATCGATCATTGGACCGGGAGCAATCACTACACCAGCCGCATGTGTCGAGGCATTACGATTCAATCCTTCAAGCACAAGTGATATCTCAATCAACTCCTGAATCTTTTCATCCTCACTTTCCTTCACCCACTTGAGCTCTGGATTGGTTTCTAACGCTTCAGCAAGCGGTGTTACTTTGCCTTGGATAACAGGAATCTGTTTTGTGATAGAATCAATTACACTAAGGGGAACACCAAGTACACGCCCGACATCTTTTAGAACTGCACGAGTAGAAAGAGTACCAAACGTAATGATCTGAGAAACAGATTCACTACCATATTTATTTTTCACATATTCGATTACACGATCGCGTTTGCTATCCGAAAAATCAATATCAATATCCGGCATACTCACACGATCGGGATTAAGGAAACGCTCAAAGAGTAGATCGTATTTTAACGGGTCGACGTTAGTAATACCGAGCGAATAGGAAACAAGACTCCCGGCTGCGCTGCCGCGCCCAGGACCAACAAGCACACCCATGTTCCGGGCTGCATTGATGAAATCCTGCGTGATTAAAAAATAACCTGCATAACCCATCCGATTGATAACTGTTAATTCGTGCTTGAGTCGTTCCTCTATCTCATTAGTTATTGTGCTATATCGCTTGCGCATTCCTTCATAAGCGAGTCGCTCAAGATATTCATCGAGTGATGTAATACCGGCATCTTTGGGAATGGGGAACTCGGGCATGTACGGTTTTTCCGGTTCAAGCTCCAGATTCTCAATTTTTTCTGCAATCTCTAACGTTGATCTGATAGCTTGTGGGAACTCACCAAACACCTTGCGCATTTCTTCTGCCGACTTGAAATATAACTGATCTGTTTGGTACCGGAGCTGATGATAATCCGTAGTATTCGATTGGCTTGCATCGGGGATCATCAGCAGGACGTTATGAGCTAACGCGTGTTCTTTTTTGATGTAATGGATATCGTTCGTACCAACTATTTTAACATCATATTCTCTCGCTAATTGTGGTATGTTTTCAAGAATGGGTTTTTCTTTCTCTAATAGATGATTTTGTATCTCAAGATATAAATCATCCTTAAAAATTTCCTTCAATATCCCAACAGACTTCCGCGCTTTGTCAAACTTACCATGAATTATATCCTCTGCCACTACGCCATTCGGACATCCTGAGAGGGCAATAAGTCCACCTGAATATTTTTGTAAAAGCTCAAGATCGATCCTCGGTTTGTAATAAAATCCCTCTGTATGCCCGTAACTACAGAGTTTGATTAAATTCTTATATCCTTCGAGATTTTTTACAAGGAGAACGATATGTTGATAAATTCCTCTTCCTTGTCCTTGTTTCAATTTTTGAGAATTGACTTCCCTATCAAATCGAGTTCCTTCTAATACAATATAAAGCTCACAACCGATGATTGGTTTTATGTTTGCTTTCTTTGCTGTTTTGTAAAATTCGATTGCACCAAACATCACACCGTGATCTGTTAATGCAACAGCGGACATTTTATTTTCTACCGCTGCATTGACAAGTCCCTCAATAGACGCTGCGGCATCTAAGAGACTGTAATGTGAATGATTATGGAGATGAATGAATCTAGACATGATGTACAAAGATAAAATATTTTCAATGAAAAACAAGAAAATAGATATGCAATCTGTAAGCCACCTCACCGTGGTGACAGGTCTTCCGACCTGACACAAACCTGAACAACTGAGATCTATTTTGAACCAGTGCCAGCGTGTTCTTATTTTGTGGTTTTCTTTATTGTCATAATAAAGTATTTTTGATCCGCCTAAGGCGGACTTTCCATGCACAAACTAATATCCAGACGGTAATTGGAATGACGTGAACTCCCATGCCGTTGTAGAAGTTATAAAAGAAGTTTACTAACGCATCCCGCAGCGGCGAAACAGAGAAAGGTGTGAATTTATTATGATCTGGGAGGAATGTATATGACCATATTAATATATTTAAACACGCAAGACTGTCGATAATGATGATAATTAATATAGCAATAAGCAGTGGTTTGATTTTGGTTCTCCATGCGATTGGTGTTGCAAGAATTAAAGCCATCAGCATAGGGAAATGAGAATGGATTGATTCGAGCTTGAAATCGAAAAGTGAATCCTGCATTTTTGCAGCTTCTCGATGATAGACTGCAACTTCAAAACCCTGATCGAGCGAAGGACCCATCTTGGTAATCGATGCAATTCCCAATATTTGCAGTTCTTTATTAGAAATTGGTGTGATAATGCCGACGTATGTTGGAACGGCAAACGACCATAACCAGAAAAAAAACGCATATAGAATTATTGTGTGGAAAAGAAACCAACCCAAAGCATTATAGATTGATTTACGTTTGTGTTCGATTAAAAAAACTGACCGGAAAAACCGAATTACTTTACGGAGCCATGCTGGTTGATTTGGCATAATACTTCGACTTCGCTCAGTATGTTTCGTCAGAGATGAGGGTTTCATTATAACTGTACGCGCTATTGCTGTACGAAGGTTTCATTTTGTAGCTTTCGCTGCCCAAATAAGAAATACTGCAAGGGTAATGAGGATAAACAGTGCCTGCCAAGCATAGATGTGTATCATATCGAATAACGAGGGGAAGTACGTACCAATATATAACATTGTAACAACTCGGATGATGTTGAGGATAAAAAGTATGACGGCACCACCAACCAAGCCAAAAATTTTCCACTTCCACTTTATTACGCTACTACCTTGTAAAGGAAATGCTAATACCGCCGCCCAAAGCATTGCTGTTGGATATATGGATTCACAACCTTTGACGATTCCTGCGCTAAATCCCGATGTGCTAATGGATGAGCCTGAAACATCGCTCTCTGTGCCGAGAATGTTTAATACTTTACTGCAAACTATAGCAACTTGAGTGAGGTGTGGCTCAACGAATGTGAGCTGTGTGTATTCGCGTTCAAGTATAAAAGAAAAGATCCCTAAACATACACCAAAGATTAAAAGAAACTTTAAAACATCTTTTCTTGTGCGTATCCATTCATTAACACGTAAAAAAAAGGTGCCCTTATTTGATATTTTTGCCACTTATCAACCGAATTTAATGACGAATAAGAGTTTTATCTAATAACAGTAATTGAATGTTTTATAGTCGAGAAGTATTACTACAAAAAAATCTCTTTGACTGAAAAAGCCGCATCTTGAAAGAGAGGTGTGTTCATTATTTCATTCGCTGTAAATATTTTTACGAGTTGGAATCCTTTAAGTGAATTTTGATATATCTCCACTTCTTTCTTTTCAGGAGAAACTAACCAATATTCCATTGCACCATGCTTTGCATATTCACGAAACTTGAACGTACGATAACGTTCTTCAGTTGATTCTGATAGTATTTCAACAACAAGATCGGGAACAGCATTAAACTTTTTGCCATCGTTAATTGAAAAACGCTCATTTGATAGAAAACAAATATCGGGTTGTAAAACAATCACTTCTGAAATGTTAACATCAACAGAAGCAAATACTTTCCCTATTCCTCGTTTATTTACATAGTCGCGTATCATCGAGCCTATATTCATTTGAACAAGCTGGTGATATGTAGTAGGCATGGGTCCCATAATTAATTCTCCATCGAATATTTCCGTCCGTTGATTAGATTCACCGAGTGAGAGAATATCTCTATATGTTATTTTCAGTTCTTCAACTATTTGCGGCATAATGTAGCTCTTTCACTTATGTTATATGGTAAAAAAAAAGGTTCCCACTTGCAAATTGACCCAGTTCGTCGGTCATTTAAATTTTCAGATAGAATGTAGTAAAAATATAAAAAAGGGCTGACATATTTGCCAGCCCTTTATTAATTAGTAAATGATTATAACAACTTTCCCTAAACGGATAGACGAGCACGCCTTCTCATCAGTAACCACACAGCAGTACTCCTTCTGGGAAGCAGTTTCACTGATGACCAAAATAGAGTAAAATACAATATGATCAACTTGAACTGGCACTAGAAAAAATATCCACCCAAAATTATTTTGATTCAATCTTCTCTAATCCTGATTCTTCCGGGTTCGATAATTGCTAATTTACCATTTATCTTTGATATCAAGTTTTTCTGTTTAAGGAAATCATTAAATAAATTTAAAATATATGTCGCTGTTGCACCACGCGGAAAATCTATTACTATGATTCCTGAATATTGAGAAGGTGGATAGTTGCGAATATCCGAAAAATCAAAATCACCCGTGATTAAACACAAACTATTTGTCTTTGCATACTCAGCAATTTGCGAATCCGCTGCACCTCGCAAACCAACATCGCGAACATCTAACACTTCATGACCAGAAAGGTTGAATATACTACCAACAGAACGGGGTAGGTCTTCATCAATTAAGAATTTCATTATTAGCTATATCAAGGAAGTGGATGATACTCTTCTTTCTCTATAAGCTCACCTGCGTATAAAAGAGCAGCTTTGATATCTTCCTCGGTTATCTCGTATTCACGCATGATATCTTCATTGGTCATGCCGCTAGCAAGTCCATCAATAATTCTGGTAATTGGAAGCCGTGTTCCACGTATAACAGGTTTACCATGCTGTACATTCGGATCGACAACTATTCTGTCATTCATAATTTTCTCTATTTATATAAAAGTACTTTCCACTATAGAGAAAGATAAAAAAATAAAAACAAATTTGCTAAAAAAACAATAGCTCGATGGAACACTGATAACTGATGTTACGCATGGTCATGATTTGTTGCGAAAAATCCTAAGCACGAATACCTGCCCGCCGATTTGCTTTGGCAGGCGGGTCGAAGTACTAAACAAATCCAAAATTCGAATGCTCAAAACTCTGAAAATCGGTGCTTTTAAAGCAGTTTTAGATTTTGGAAATTCGAATTTGTTTAGAATTTCGGATTTAGAGCTTCGAATTTTTTAACCCCGAACACTATTTTGCGTAACATGAGTGATAACTCAAATTATAGGTATGCAAAATTGAGACCACCTTTAAGGTGGCATCCATTTATCTCAGCTATAAAACAGGGCTGACCTTGAGATCAGCCCTTACTCATTTCACGTGCCTCGTTCCCAAATTCCTATTTGGGAACAAACAGAGCAGTGATCACGTCCGGGATGCATCGACTCTGCATCCCACAATCAGTTCCCAAAGAGACTTTGTGAACTAGCAAAAAGGGCTGACCGTGAGATCAGCCCATTGGTGGATTATTTAAGGATTATGTTCACATACCCTAAACCGATAAACGTGCCCTCCTTCTATAAATAATCCAGACTGCAGTACTTACGATAAGTAGCGCGAGGATGAATAGACCCCATTCCGTTAATGTAGGAACAGGTATTGTGGTAGATGCCCTAGAATACCAGACATCGTTGAAATAAGTCCATCCACCATTCAAATAAGCTCCTCCAATCACCCACATCATATTACCAAAGACCACTGATGTGTGACGCCACCTTGCTGACCATTCAGCATTAGCAGCTGCTTGTGTCCAGTTTACTCCATTTGTAGAATACCAGACATCGTTTATCCGACCTCCTGGAGTATATCCTCCTCCAATTACCCACATCTTATTATCAAAGACGGTTGAGGTATGAGCATATCTTACTTGCCATCCGGCATTAGCAGTTGCTTGTGTCCAGTTGACACCATCTGAAGAATACCAAACGTCATTTCTCTCACTCCAAGTTAGCTCATGATGTCCTCCGATTACCCACATCTTGTTATTAAAAACGACCGAGGTATGACTATGTCTTGTTTCCCATCCGGCATCAGCAGTTGCTCGTGTCCAGTTTACTCCATCTGAAGAATACCAAACATCGTTTATACAATAACCATCCCATCCACCGATTACCCACATTTTATTATCAAATACGACCGAGGTATGACCTCCCCTTGCCGACCATCCGGCATTAGCAGTTGCTTGTGTCCAATTCACACCATCTGAAGAATACCAGACATCGTTTAAACAACTACCCGGGGCATATCCTCCTCCAATAACCCACATCTTATTATTGAAGACAACTGATGTGTGCTGAAATCTTGCTGACCATTGCGCCGATGCAGTTGCTTGTGTCCAGTTTATACCATTTGTAGAATACCAGACATCGTTTTTACCACTACCTGTGTATTCTCCCCCCATAACCCACATTTTATTATCAAAGATAACCGATGTATGACCATCCCTTCCTGACCAGGGAGCGGAAGTAGTTGCTTGTATCCAATTTATCCCCTGTGCTAATAGAATAGCAGGGAGTAGAAAGCAGACAGCAGTTAGAAGAAAAAATACGATCTTAAAATTTTTCATAAATACTCCTATTCTCTATAAATAATTTCTAAATGTCAATTTAATCATAGGGCTGATCTTTCGATGGATATCCATCCCCTTGGGACCAGCCCTTGGTGGATAGTGAAGAATTATGTTCACATACCCTAAACCGATAGACGAGCACGCCTTCTCATTAGGACCCATACAGCAGTACTCAAGATAAGTATCGCAAGTATTATTAATCCCCACTCAGTTATTAATGGAATGGGAGGGAGTTCACTTTTCTGTACAATTTCTTCTTCAACTATATTATTCAGATCAGACGTTATTGATCTAGAATAAACATAATGACTCAATGATTCATCGGGTATATCTATCGAATACTTCATCCCAGGACCCAAATTTAACGGTGTAGAAATGACAGTGAACCAATTTAGCCCATCAACTAATGGATCATAATAAGTCAAATTATCCAAGGGAATGTCAGTTATAGAAGTGGCACACTGTAATTTTTTAATTCTTACCGATGCAGTAGGCGACATATTTGAAATTTCTAGTATTCTTCCTTTATCTTCAGTATCTTTTATGGAATATCTTGGAGTTGCAACTGGAACAGGTTGAGGGTGCCCTGTTACTGAAAAAATTTCCTCTAGAATATTCGTGATTGCTCCTATAGCTTTCTTTATAGTTGCCCCAACGTGAGTTCCGGCAGGTTTATTTTCCCAAATTACTTTGAATTTCCCATCACCCAGTGATATTATCGTATCCGGTGCGATATCTTTATACCATTTAATTTTATTATATGGAAAATCAGTATAACCTTTGATCTCAATTACGACCTCAAGTAAATCTGTTGCCGCCTTGAATGTTTTATTGAAATCGCAACCTGTAATAAATAATGGTAATAGTAAAAAGGTACATAATAATTTTATGATTGATTTCATGGCGAATTCTCCTTATATATACGATTATAAAATAATATGATTTATCTCAAATAATTTTCACTATTCATAGGCGGGGCACGCTCATTATATAAAAGAAATGGTATGAGTGCAAACAATGAAAGATACCAATATTCTGCATAGAAATTCGCAGCGAGCAATAAGAGCGCAGAGCTGCCTGCGAAAAGAAAATCCTTAGCAATATTTGTTAAAAAATTCATTACACAAAAAATATTTATTGTACTTTTTAGTCAACCTCGAAGCAATCCGATTCTTCAATTTTCCCCATCATGGAAGGAAACCTTCAACCAAGTGTTTACAAAACAGAAGGTTTCCTCCATTGGGACAAATCGAAACTGTTGTTAATCTTGGTTACATTATAGGGGCAGGGCCATGCATGCACTGGTGTGTGGCTCTGGTAGGGGAGCGAAGGAAGAAGTTTAAACCCTATGGGTCGTTGACCGTATCTTCGTTCGACTATCGGGGTCACGTCAGCGCACGCTTCTGTCCGCTTCCGTGAAACCTATGTCAATTTTATGGTTATAAGTTAATAACCATTTTTATAAAAAGCAAATTATAAGGAAACCTTCAACCAAGTGGATATAAAGCAGAAGGTTTCCCTCTATTTGGATAAATTTAAATTGTAAGAATTATGATAAAAATTGAGGTTTTTTGAAAAAATAGAGCAAAATTCCAACTCTAATATCTGAGTGTTAACTCTGAAAAATTTCTTGACTTATTGTACAACCCTCCCAATTTCTACAAATTCCCTCTCACTTGTTCCTCGATCTTTCATTTGCAACTTAACTTTCTAAATACTTTTCAACAAAGCTTACAACTTTACCAAGCTCGACAATCTCTCGCTTGCTGGTGCGGCGATCTTTCATTTCCACATTACCATGGATGACATTTTTCTCGCCAACAATAATCTGCAGCGGAATACCTAAAAGATCCGCATCTTTAAATTTGAATCCGGGGCTTACATCATCCCGATCATCGAACAATACATCGATCAATGATTGCTGCAGTTTCGTGTACAGATTCTCAGCGACACTTACCACTTTTTCATTGTTCGAATTTACCATCACGAGATGAACATGAAACGGAGTAAGTGCTTTATTCCAAATTATTCCGTGTTTGTCGTGATTTTGTTCAATAAAACATGCCATCATCCGCTCAACGCCGATGCCATAGCTTCCCATGATTATCGGTTTTTCTTTTCCATCCTCATCAAGATAATAGGCATGCATAGCATCTGCATACTTTGTCCCTAATTTAAAAATATGTCCCAGCTCGATTGCATTGACAATTCTTAAGGGTGAATTACACTTAGAACATGGTTCATGAGCATTGATGATCCTTAGATCATAATATCCATCGACCTTTACATCGCGCTGAAGATCGATATCACCAAGATGATAGTCGTTCTTATTTGCACCGCTTATCAGATTGTTACCTCCCTTCAGCCGCTTGTCAACGATGATCTTGAAACCCTGTAAACCGATTGGTCCGATTGAGCCGGCATCAGCACCCGTCAGCATCAACAATTCATCTTGCCTGCAAGGACGGACATCTGCCCCTAAAACCGCCCGGAGTTTTGTCTCGTTCAATTGATCATTTCCCATCATCAAAATTAACACCGGCGTTTTATCCTGCATGTAAACCAACGATTTTGCAAGGAACCGCTCATCGACTTTTAAAAATTCTTTCAGCTCATCGATTGTGCCAACATTTGGTGTATGAATTTCTTGAATCTCTTTGCTCTCCTTTTCACGCTGGGCTTTAGGAATATTCGAAGTTGCAACTTCGAGGTTGGCAGCATATCCACAATGATCGCAGACAGCACAAGTATCCTCACCCGACTCAGATTCAATCATAAACTCCTGCGAGGCACTCCCACCCATCGCACCGCTGGATGCACCAACAATAAAATATTTCAGACCTGCTCTCGTGAAGATTTTTTTATACGCTTCCGCATGAAGCTCATAACCTTTATCCAATCCTTCCCATGTTGCATCAAGCGTATAAGAATCTTTCATAAAAAATTGTCTGCCGCGGATAACTCCTGAGCGCGGCCTCGGCTCATTCCGAAATTTCATCTGGATTTGATACCAAATCTGTGGTAAGGCTCGATATGACTTAATATGATTCTTCGCTATCTGACAAATTACCTCCTCATGTGTTGGAGCAAGAACAAGAGGACGATTCTTAAGATGAAACATTGTATCACCGAAATCTTTAGCTCTGCCAGTTTCTTCCCACAATTCAAGTGGATTAAGAGCGGGAAGATGAAATTCTTGTCCGCCAATTGCATCCATCTCGTCCCGGATGACATCCATAACCTTCTTGATAATTCTATAACCGAGAGGCAGAAAAGAATATACACCCGCTCCAAGCGAGCGGATCATACCTGCTCTCAGCATTAGTTGATGACTCGGGATTAGTGCATCCGAGGGGATTTCTTTTAATGTCGGTATAAAATATTTGCTTAATCTCATTAGTAATTTTACTTTTTATTTTAATTGTCTTGTCTCTAACTTTATGGATCCCGTCCGAAACAAAGTTGAGGACGGGAGAAACCATCTGCATCAAGATATCCGACCTCGTACCCCCGAGAGGATTCGAACCTCCGACAAACGGTTTAGGAAACCGTTGCTCTATCCAATCTGAGCTACGGGGGCAATAAATTGGTGCTAATTTCTTTCGATAATTTTTTACTATGGTAACCAAAAAGGTAACCACTTACCAAAATTAAAAACGCCAAGTGAGCAGGCTTCCACACCTTAACGCTTGACGTTTCACTCTTGAGAGTGCATTTTCTTCTTTTTATGTGGAAGTTGCTCATTAAGTTATAACAATATACGAAACTCCAGAAGCAAACTCAATCCTTTTTTATAGCTTCTTAATCCTCAAACAGTCAAAAAACAGTCAAGAAATGGTCTACTTTATGCTCTCCATTCTTTTCTTTCTGTCTCAGTTAAATCAAAATCTGTTAAGCTTCTTTGCTCCTAAAACCTGAAAGTATCAGGCGCTACTTCCTTGTCTAACTTCTCTGAGAATTTTAAAATGAGTTCCAAGAGTTCACGGTCTGAGAGTTTGGTTAAATCTCGTTTATCAGCCTCAGCTTTCAAAGCATTCAAGATGTTTCCGATAAACTCAATTTTCTTCTCTTTGGTAAGGAAATATTTTTCCTGAAGTACCTCAAGTTGAATTGCACGAAGGTTCAGTATCTCAATTTGTAATCTTTTGCTCCAACTGATCAGTGTCTGTTTTGATACATTGAGTTCCGTTGCTATCTTTTCATAGCTAATACCTTGTGCTCGTAGCTCAACAAATCTGTTCTTTGTTTGTATTCCTTTCATGGTGTATCCTTTCTTGTTAATTTAACATTTTCAGCAATTGCTCGGTTTCTAAAGTCCATCGATGTAGAAGACTGTAAATATCCTTCAATTCATGCTGTGTTATCTGTCCAGAGGTATATTTCTCGTATGCTTTTTCGCCCACTTCTTGGGCTGTGAATAAAAATATATCTTCAATCTTGTCTCTGTTACCGGTAGTATCTTCGTTCATGGTTTAGCCTCTTGGTAATTACGTTCCAAAATAGTGAATAAATATGCTACAAAGTTTCCCTCGTTCCCGTTTTTCTTCCAGCTTTCCACAGCAACATTTACAGCGTATCTGATAATCTTTTCTTCGTAAGTACTTAGTGCTTTGGTGATCCTTACTTTTAAATGACCCTCATCAAAATCAATATTGTTTTCTTTTAAATAGCTTATTAACTGTCCAACAAAAACATTTTCTTCATTCTTATCATTCTTGTCTGTCTGTAATCTGCTCGTACTTTGCTCTGTACTCTGCTCTGTACTGCTTTGATACAAAGCATAGTTAATTATCGAAATCACTGTTGTTATGTTGGATTTTCTGCTATGTATCATTTGCCTCTTTTCAAGCATTGTTAAAAACTTGTTGACGGTTCGTTCATTCCATTTCCATCGCTTAGCAAGTGAAAGTTGACTGTATGCCAAAGCACCCTTACCAAGATGAACTTCAACGCCTCGTAGGAAGATAGTAGCTGGCTTATGATTTGCTAATAGTAGGAGGTCAGTCCAAGCTTGTGTTTTGGTAAATCTTTCGGAAAAGTAAAACTCATTCCCCTGAATTGACCGATATAGTTTTATCCAGCCTTGCATAAATCACCTTAAAATCGTTTAAACTCTGTTGACTGATAGGAACTACTCCCCAAATCTCGAAGTTCTGTCTGTGAGAGTTTTAAAGTCTCTGGATCAAGAAATAAGCCGATCCTTCCAAGTTTTGAGTACCGTGAACGTGCTACAAAAAGCTCAAGGTAGTTTTCATCTTGCTCATCCGGTTTCCAGAGGAACATCAAACAATCAGCATCATTAGCAAGCCTTCCTGTATCACGCAAGTCAGCCGGAGTTGGTTTCCTATCATTTCTGTGGCTTAGTTGTTTATTCAGGACAGCCGAGATAAGAACAATCGGAATATTCAAATCCATTGCTAAACCTTTTAGCTTACCTACGAAATCGTTCACCTCATTCACCCTGTCCTTTCCCTGTAGTTCAATCAGTTGAAGGTAATCGACTATCAAAAGTTCAACCTGTTTTTCTGCATACAGTTTGTGGATTGTGATAAACACTTTCCCTTGATTAGCCGAACCATCTCGAATGAAAAGAGGATATTTGCCAATTTCAGCTTTTAACTTTTTGAGAGCATTCAATCGGTGCAATGCTTCTTGACCGCTGTTCACACCTGCAAACCGCTTGGCAATCTCAGAAGCTTTCATTTCCATTGAAATAATGGCTGATGGATTTCCTTTAGAGGCACTATTCAAACCAATCTGGTAACTCAGCAAACTCTTACCAATCTTTTCTTCAGCTGCAATGCAATACAACCTACCTTTTTCAAGTCCGTAGATGATACGGTCAAGGTCATGAAAACCAGTTGATAGTCTTACAACCTTACCAGCGATTTCATCTTCTGTCTCCTTGATTGCTTCATCAAAAGCATCTTCCAAATGAGTGTAACTTTTAATGTTCTGTGATTTCGCTGATAGTGTAATCAGTTCTCTTGCTGCCTCTTCGATCACTGTTTCAACTTCTATTCCATCATTAAGCTTCGTTCCAGCCGATAAAATTATCTCTTGAGCTTTTTTGCGTTCAGTCTCTTGTCTTAGGTATTTGCAATTAGTGAGTAAATCATTTGAGTATCCTCTTGTTGCATACATTGTGGCGAGGTCAGTGGCTCTCAGGATCAAATTATTAATTGCTGTTTTCGCATCTGTGAATGATGATAATTTCTGGAAGTGAGTGCCAAGCTTCTCAACATTATTCTGTAAGAACTGATGAACACTTAGAACATCAACACTTTTATGCTGTGATACGAGTGCAACGCAAACACCAAACAGAATTGAACAAGCCGGATCCGAAAAATCGGTTTCATCAATGAGGCTGCAAGCTTCAAGCGTTGCCTTCTTTCCATCACAAAGAAGGTGTCCTATAATTCTATCTTCAATATCTTGTATTGAAATATTCATTGAACACCTCCAAACATTGAAAGCTGATTGTTCTCAAATTTATGTTGAGGATCAAGCTTCTCACTTTCATTTATTTTTTCGATACCGAAATCATCCAGCGATAAATATATCTGTTTTTCTAACTTGTTCTTTTGGAAATTCAGTATTTTACCCTTTGCTAAAACGTGCTTCCTTGTTGTTACAAGTGTTTGACCGAAAGGTAAGTGAACTACAACCCTTTCAAAGCTTCCATCCCTTATTAATTCATAGCTAAAACCGTAGCCATTGAACCTATAGAAGAAATGTTTAGATGGATCACGTTTAACGTGGAGAGTATTTTCGAGTATATCTCCTATATGCCGACATGATTTATACTCTTTGTTCGGTAAAGTGAGAAAAACCTTACCAGAGGGGGGAACAGAGATTTGAGAGTACTGCATCGCAAAACCTTTCACATAATAAAACTGCCAACGGTGAAAGAGGGATGCAGTCCCAAAGACCGTTGGCGATTAATCTAATTTTGTATTTTGCATCCAATAATTTCATGATGCAAAATCATTAATTTAGCAAATGGTTCAAAGCCAGTTGTACAACTGTGTTACAACTATTTTTATTAGTTTATTGGCGGAGTTCTCTGTTTAGCTTTTTTCCTCTTTAAATAGTCGAGATGATAGTAATAATTCGATTTTACTGCTGAAAAAGTTTTATGAAGTTCGTTTGCTGCCAATTCAAAAACACCCTTCGTTAATTCGCCTCTTCTCTTGTTCTTATATTTCTCAACAACTTTATAGTCGATCTCATGCTGTTTTGTCTTTTCAATAATTCCCTTAGTTTGAATTTCATTATTTTCGGTTCTCCACTTTTTGTTTCTTACTTCTTCCAATATTCTCTCAAAGTTCGGAATGAGCATTCTTTCTATGTACACTTTCTTAAATTCATCTAATTCTATATTTTCTTTTTTCCATTCCTGCAAATTTTTAAGATTGGAGTGGACGTAGTCATAATATTCCTTTTGCGTTGGTGGAGGCTTCCCCTCAGTAATCTTTCTTGCTCTCAGACGAAGTATTTTGGGTATTCTTTCCAACATATCCTCCTCGCTTACGCACCAAACGTCTCTGAAACTTAATCCTTGTGGAAAATTAGGGTCGTTATCAAATATTTTATCTAATAAGTCCCGACCATTTTTGGGAAGCTCTGGTACAACATAATTTACATTTTGTTTTGCAATCCGCTTGTATTTGCCATTCTTGATAAGTCTATTTAAATTCCAAATACATTCATTATAAATCCGTACTGCATCTTCATAATTCTTTGCTTCAATCTTTTCACCGTCATATATTTGTCTATAGAGCCAATTCATATTTCCCCTCATAAAAATAAAAATCCTCTACACGCTTCCAAACCGATTGCAACGGTCTTTCCGCATCAAGCGGAAAACGAATAGAGGATTAAACTTATCTTAACAATTTATTTGGAAGTTCTATGTCTAAAATTTACGAGTTTATCAAACTCAATGCAAACATAAATCGAATAAATTAAAATCCAGCAACCAGCAGATGTTCGCCAAAGCTTTATTATTACGTTGTGGTCTTTTTTCTCTCTCTGATTATGGGTGATAATCAGCAGAGAGACAGAACTCAATTATTTAATAGCGATTTCTGAAGGTTTATATCTGTTTCACATTAATATTGAAATATCGTACTCGATTATATCTATATCTTGAATAACAAAAATAGTCATCATTTTTGAACGATTGACAAGACGACTATAAATATATTATATTGGCTACAACTTCGCGAAATAATAAGATTTTCAAATCTGTAATAATTTATTTCATTCCTTCCAACCCAAAATTCTATGGTTACGAAATCGCGCTGCTGAGCTACTCACTACTCCAAAATAGAAATTTACACTGTCAGGATTAACAATTTGATAATCATTAAGGATTTTCTTATAATTTCTTACAGTAAATGAATCATTAATTACTGTGTTTTTACTTCCTTTAGTTGTAAAGCCCCAATAGAAAGAATTGGTCGGGTCATCGCCATCATACCAATATGCAGGCAAAATTGGTGGCCCCGGATACGCTTCAAATTCTATGCTTATCTTAGCAAACTTAGTCAAATTAAAAGCCCCTATAAAATATTCAGAATTTGCAACGCTAATTTCTTCAACATTTTGAAATTTTTTAAATCCAATCAAAATTGTATCTGGGATAATTGATTGATTTAAAATATTGTTTGGTGAAGTTGGTTCATCTTTCTGACACCCCAAAAATATAATTAATAACAACAGAATTACTTTTTTCATTTTTTAATCTCCATACTTAGTTTTTAAGTAGTGATTTTCGCGGTTTGTATTATCCTATTTTTGCAAAATCATTTTCTATTTGCCTTTTCCATTCCTGCAAACTGATGAGTTTATCGGATGCTTGCGAGAATGTCTGATTTATCCCAACTGCAAAGTTTAGATTTTGTCCTATTAGAAATTGTAGAGTAGCGATACCGATCACCTCGCCCTCCATGTCTAAAACGGGACTTCCACTTGAGCCGGGAGAAATCGGTGCAGTCAGTTGATTTAAATTGCCATGTTCTGGTGTTTCTCTGAATGCTGATATTATTCCTTCTGATACTGTCCCCTCTAAGCCGAGCGGATTTCCAATTACCAAAACTTTCTCACCTACCTGGGGTGTATTTTGGCTCGGTTGAAGAGCTTGGATTGCGTCACCTCTTGTGTCCACTCCGAGCTTTCTTAAGTCACGATCTTTGACAACAGAAATGACATAAGTGACAAGATATTCTTTTCCCGATGAAGTTCGGACAGTCACTCTTTCAGCGAATTCAACTATATGCTTGTTGGTTAATATTTCATTTGCACTCACGAAGAAGCCACTCCCCGTAGCTAATAGGCTATCTTCGGCATCGTAAGTGGAAACGAGAACAACAGCTTCCCTTGCTTTCTTAACAATGTCAGTTATATCATTGTCTCTGCTCTTACATGCCCATCCCATTTTTCTCTCCATCAGTAATCGAGTTTCCGAAATTCATAAACAATATCCTAATTGGGTTTCTTGAAGACGACACGAATAGACCAGAAAGTAAATCGCAATACCAACAAAACAGCGTAATACCAAAGCTGATTTAACCAATATTTGGGTTTGGGATACTTAAACATATCATTCCAAAAATGATCAAAGGGAGTGGTATAATATATACGATATCCCCAATCATGATTATAGTCGGACACGTAATTCACTACCCTGCCAGACGCAAAATAAAATCCAAGCGTAATAAAAAATCCGATCACCATACAACAGACAAAGACAATCCATTCTCGGGCAAGGATATTTTTAAAAGTCGATTTTTTTGATTGAAAATATACAGAAATATTCATCATTCATCCACAAAACAAAAATCCCTCTGCTTGTGCTGACAAGCCCAGCCCGACAGATGCTCGCCCGAACGACATGGTCGAGCGGGGCTGGCGGGCACGCCAATGGCTTTTCCTTTTGGAACACAAACAAAGGGTTCTATTATTTTTCCATTCATAGCGTTTCTGTCAGAGTTTAACTTCCTCAAAATGTACTAATATTCTTGAAGATAGTCAATTCAACTGTATTGAAATTTTATTTACAGTCGAATGTAAGGTCTCCGGTTGCAAGTGAGAGTAAACCTGAGTAACCGAAATATTACTATGTCCTAATAGCTTCTGCACCTCGTAAATGTTCACGCCGTCCTGAACGAGCCAGCTTGCAAGCGTGTGCCGTAAGCTGTGGAAGTGGAGTTTATCGTTCAAACCCAATCTACGCACATAAACCTTGAATGTTTTTGACACTCTTTCAGCTGAAAGACGTTTTCCATTAGAATGAAAGACAAGTTCTGAGCCAGCAGTTTCCTTCATCATTGCAAGTGCTTCATACAATTGGTCATTCATCGGTATTGAGCGGTTCTTTCTGCTCTTGGTCGTGAATGTCTCTGAATTTCTTACATGGATTACTCTCAAAACAAAGTCTATATCGCTCCATTGAAGATTTAGAAGTTCTCCCAATCTTAAACCGGTAAACACAGCCACAAGATACAAGTTTTTCAACTGCACATCATCAATAATATTAAGTAAAGATTTCATCTCCTCTTTAGTTAGGAACAATGGTTGTACTTCCTTCGTTTTGGGTTTCTGTACTTTCTTGAATGGATTAGTCGATATATAATTCCATCTTATGGCTGTCTCAAATGCGCTGGCAAGGTGAATGTAATATTTCCTTGCAGTCCACTCAGATGCTTCAGCTTTCTTCTGAGCAAGGAAGCTCTCTATCTCACGAACTCCAATTTTATCAAGTCTAACATCACCCACTATCCTGATAAACTCTCTAAACGCATTCTCAATTGATTTCTGTGTCTTAATAGTATGAACACTTTTAGAGTATTCCTGATAATCAATATAAAACTCGTTGAGGGTTTTGAGTTTAAGGAATGTCCTACGTTTCATCTCATTTTCTTTGAAATCACGTAGGAACTTCAGTGCATTGGATTTTAGTTTGCAACCTGTCGAGATTTTTTGTTTCTTACCACCTTCATCAATATACCAAAGGTAGTAAATCCCATTGGAACGTTTTGAAAGAAACATAAATGACCTCATTTCTGAGGCAAGTGGTAACCACTTTTGTAACCAATGTTAAAATTATCTTACGAAAAAAACCAGAAATGCAATATTCGAACCTCCGACAAACGGTTTAGGAAACCGCTGCTCTATCCAATCTGAGCTACGGGGGCAATAATAATTTCGAATTTCAGATTTCAGTTTTCAGATTTTAGTCTTGGATTTAATGTACTTAAACGAATATTGAACTTGTTTTTGAATAATTTTAAGATTTATATCCAGAATAAATATACCGAAATATTCTTGGAGTCTCAAGTCTTTTTTCGTAGCATCCGAAAAACTGGGGGGAGAGCAAAAGTAGTAAAAATAAAAGGTTCACTGTAAGTTAATTAAGAGA
>JASEHD010000022.1 GCA_030019075.1 Bacteroidota bacterium | reverse complement strand
ATGAAGCGAGGAATGAATCAAGGATATATGCTAATGAGAGGGAAAGAGAAAGTAACGGGAGAGATGAGTTTGACGGTACTTGCTTATAACATCAAGAGAGTACTCAATATAATAGGGTTAGAGAAGTTAAAAGAGGCAGTTTTGATGATGGGGAGATTGAAAAAGACGATATGTTTTTCTTTAAAAGATGCTTTTGTAACAATTTTTAAATTCTCCTCAGGAATATTCTATTACTTGAAAAATTATGAGTTTACTTTTCACACAATCTGACGTTATGTAAAAATTGGCGGCAACCCCGATGACTAAACTCGACTCTACAGGCTTTCCAGAGCGTATTCAACGGATCGAAGCCGAATACCGGAGGAAGTCCGGGCGATACATCAATGTTGTCGAGGTTGAAGGTTTTGCCGACGCTGGCAACGCGGTGGGTCGACTTGTCTTAGAGAATTGTGTTGCAAGAATAGAAGTTCTGAAATGGCTTCCTCAATCCGAGCGTTTCGAGACCATCTGCCACGAAATGCTCCATTTGGAATTATCTCTTCAAGGTTATCCTATGCTTGAATTCTTTGAGAATGACACAGACGCTAAGAATCTCGTCGCACATCTCGAAAGCTTGCTTCAGCATCTCCTGATAATGCCCATTGAGAAGTCAGAGTTTGGGTATGATCCATACGTTTCAGAATATGACGTTGCAGAATCACTTTATCAAGGGTTTGATCAATTAACCAATTTGGGTTCAGTTGCGGACCCGCTGTGGCAGTTTGTTCATTCTGCTTGGGGTGTCTGCTACGCTAGGGTAGCTACGCTTGCTAGCGAATCACTTCTTTTCCCGAAACTGACTGCTTTCTTCAAGAAGCCCGAAATGGAACTTGCCTCAGGCGTTGCAAGGGATCTTCAGCAACTCCTTCATCAATCCGATTTGATTGATGCTCAGAAATACATTGACGTGTTAAAAACGATCCTTGACTCTCTCTCAAGGGAAACATTATCAACGGAACAAAAAGAATACAAATTGGCAATCCTTGTTTCACCTAGTCCCTGTTAAATGTTACCGCCAACTTCACATAACATTTTATAAAATGTCAAAGTCTCCTCAAGCGGGGGCACATATATGCGTATTAACAGACTTAGCTTGCATTTACATTTCAAAATAATTATCTTGAAAACACACTATAGTACCAAGAATTTAATGAGATTTAAAAGTGATTCTTGATAAAGTTCGTGAAACCGCTGGTAAGAAAATACTTTTTCTACCACATGCTATAACACAAATGTCGCGCCCCGACCGTATGATCACAACTGACGAAGTGCGAGCAGTCATTGAAGCGGGTATCGTGATCGAAAACTACACTGAAGATAAACGAGGACACAGTTGTCTCATTTTGGGCTATGGCGATGGCGGCAGAGCGATTCACGTTTCATGTGCACCAAAAGATGAGTACTTAGCTATCATAACAGCATATTTACCATCGGAATCGGAATGGAGTATTGATTTTAAAGAAAGAAAAAATTTATGAAATGTATGTATTGTAAGGGTACGATGGAACGAAAAGTGGCTCCGTACCATATCGATCGCCGAAACTACCATCTGCAACTCGATTCTATCCCTGCCTGGGTCTGTACACAATGTGGGGAACCTTACTTTGAAGAGAAGGAAGTCAAGACAATCCAAAGTGTCATCCAAGGGATCGATGCTCATGTACCATTTTTGGCTAAATCAGCTTGATGACTTAAGCTTGTTAAGACATGTTAATAGAAACTCGGAAGCTCAACTTTCCATATCATCATACCGATTAAGTCTATCTTAGGAGTAAACTATAATGTATAAATACGAAATCATTATTTATTGGGATAATCAAGACCATGTTTATATCGCAGAGGTTCCAGAATTACCTGGATGCTTTGCTCACGGTAGCTCCTACGACGAAGCTTTATATAATGCAAAAGAAGCCATTCAGCTATGGATCGATACCGCCAAGGAGTTCGGTGACGCGGTGCCAGAACCAAAAGGTCAGCGCCTAATGTATGCATAATAAGCCGGTCAGATGATCGACTTATTGGATTTTTGAATGGTTATTAAGTTTTCGTTTGCAGATTCAATACAGGGAGATATTTCTTCGCAAGCTCAAACACACTGAATAAAACTCTGTATCATAGAAGTGTTTTAAATTCTTCAACCGTAATTCCCACCTCGCGAATAATTTTTCGGAGAGTACCCTTAGCAATTTCTCGATGGTTTGGAATTGTAACTCTCCTATACGGAGGACGATTACATCTAAGGATTATATGGCTTCCTGTTTGATGGTCAACTTCATAACCGATCTTCCTTAGAGCTTTGCAAGTACTATCACCAGAAAGAACTGGTAAATGAGTCAAGCACTGATCTCCAAAATTTCTTCATAAATGGGTGGTGGAATTGGCTCGTTGTGTTTTTTTAAACTTACAAGGTAACCTTCGATTGCATCTTTTATATTTGTTACAGCTTCTGTGCGTGTTTTCCCCTGCGAAATACACCCCGGCAGCGCTGGACACTCAGCAATAAAAATACCATCTTCATCTTGCTCTACAAGTATTCTATATTTCATATCTTTCTTTCTTGTGGACTCAAATCAGGCAAATACTTCTTAGCAAACTCGTACAATCCAAACAGAACACCGACGTAAATAAAATCACCTGCTAATGTATTTCTAAAAAACGGAATTGCAGCTGCATAGCATTGTAATAAGCCATCCAATGTACGAGGATACATAAATGTCGGCGATAACCATACACCAAAGTTTGTTACAACAAAAAATAATACAGAACCAATAAGTGTTGCACCAATTCCAGTTAAAATACCTTTATGTTTTCGCAGCCATAAACCAATGAACCCAATCGCAATAAAGCTCGCATATACCCACAGCATCTCGCTGTGAAATCCAATAAAGAAATCGGCAATTAGCATTGCCGCAATCGGTACGATGAACGTATGTTTTTTATCTAAGTACACACCACCGAAAAGCGCCAGTGCCGTAATCGGTGCAACGTTTGGCGGATGAGGCAGCAAACGTGAAAGCGCTGCCATTAAAATTATTGAGAACGTAAAAAGATACCGTGTCATAATATTTCCTTTTAAAATGTTTTGTTGAATCAATTGAATTATAATCATTTCTTTTTTTCAAAGCAACTTACAAAAGACCTGAGGATATGGAATATCTGATATTCAGATAAATCCCTCGACCACGTGTTGTAAATCCTTTTATCTCGTTATATTTGACATTAAACACATTTTCAAACCTTAAACCCATCCAAACATGCTCACCAAGGTTAAACCGTGTTGAAACATCGAATAGGGTGTAATCTGAAACCGGAACTGTTCCAAGCGCTCCCATAGGCCCGAGCGTCGAATTATAATAAACATCTCCTTTACGTCCAATGTATTTTAAATCCACTTTTAACGAGATATAACCAACAGGTAAATAAATGAAACTGAGATTAGCAACACTTGGTCGTCGCACTAAGCCAGGATATTCTGATTCCTGATTCATGAAAGCACCATTGCTGTATAATTGTAAATGATTTCCATGAGTTACAGATGTATCAACATCAGATGGTTGATATTTCAAGCCACCATCAACCAGACAAACATTACCTATTAATTGCAGTTTATCATTTATTTTTGAATCAATGGTAAACTCTATACCTCGTATCGTCTGTTCACCTAAATTTAAGTAAGTGTCGCCTCGATAATCAAAGTATCGTAATGTATCAACACCGATATTCTTATCCCACTCATAAACATATTCGATGATGTCATTAGTCAAAGTATAGAAATAGCTCACTCCAAAATTAATAGTTCCGTTTACAGATTGCTTTAATCCAATCTCAAATGATTTCGAATTCTCCGGTTTTAGTTGATCATTACCACGCCTTACATAAAAATCAAAATCTCTGTTTGGCGCATATAGTTGATACAAAGACGGTGCATTGAATCCAGTTGCATAAGATGCATAAACCAATGATGATGGTGAAAGCTTGAATGAAGGATTAATTTCATAAACGAAGTTCGTTCTAAATGAGCTATGATTAGAAAACCTTCCACCAAGTGCGAGTGAGAGGTTGTGCAGTGTTTTTTCAAGGAGTTCACCGTTTATCTCAGATCGCACAAAAGTACTGTATGTTGTTGCTTTTAGATCCAATGTATCTAAATTTGAGTCTGACTCATATTCACCCCATTGGCTGTTTGAATATAAATGTGACTTTGAAGTCATTGACTCCTTATACAATCCACCACCAAAAACAAAATCCATATCTTTCATCGATACATTCATCTGCAGCTCTTGAGTTGAAGTCTGACCCTTCCATGTCTCATCATAATAGGTATGATCGTTGTTTCCTAACTTATCAATGATTGATGAATCATTAACTACGGTTCTTTTAATATCTGAGATGCCGCCAATAAATTTAAAACTCAAATTATTGTTCAATTTATACGAAGCACCGTAAGTTAACAAATTTCTTTTAAAATCGAGTGTATAATTATCATCATCAATGAATGCTTGTTTATCTAAATCTTTTATTTGATCAGTACTTTTAAATGAAGCATATATATCAAGCTTATCGTTCACGAAACCGATCTTACCAATCCAATCTCTGTTCTTATATCCATCCCTGTCACGATTCTTATAAACATTAGGATCAGTAACTGTATCTATCGTGGCATCTAATCCTTTGACATTTAAATTATTGAATTCGGTATTGAAATATAGTCCGGATGAAGAAGTATAGTTTAAAAAAATATCCTCACCCAGCGTAGATGTTTTCTTACCAAATGAACCTGCGATTAATTCGACTTGTGTATTTATCCCTTCTTTCTGATTTTTTCGACTTATCATACTGACAACACCACCAATCGCAGATGAGCCGTATAGAGTACTATTCAAACCCCTGACTATTTCAACTCTTTCTAAGTTTGAGAGTGATAATTCTGATAAGTCCGGTGCATTATTAGGAGATGAGAGATCGATTATTCGAACACCATCGATCATCAGCATTGTTTGATTGCTATTAGTTCCCCTCATGAAAATACTTTGATTTGCTCCAGGATTTTGTCCAGTGCCGACAATATAGATGCCTTCACTTGACGAGATTAAATCAGAAAAACTGTAATTTATACTTTGCTTGATCTGACCATTTGCAATAACAGAAATACTTCTACCAACATCAAGTGGATTTTTTTCGCTGCGTGTTGCCGTGACAACCACTTCACGCATAGGATAGATCTTAGTTGTATCCGGCTGTATCTCCTGACAGATAGATAAAGCAACTGCAAATAAAATACTGAGAAATAGTAAAACATATTTCATATGTTACCCTTTCATTAAATGAATGATGATTATTGATTAAAGAAAAAACCCCAACCTTCTCCACCATAGGTGGATTGAAAGTTGGGGTTAATCTCGATTTCAATACAAGTATTTTCCACAACCTTCCCTCGAAGGCATTTGAGGCAAAGATGCTGGTCGGTCTCCTGGCTTATCCCAACCATCTGTCGTCTTCCCATCCTGCCCCGATTCGTATCGGGACGGGTTAGTGACAATAAATGACAGAGGTATAATAATTAGGAATTACAGTTGCGGGGCAGCTTCCGATTTATCCCGATTCTTTTAAAAAGAGACGGAACTCACGGAATTCCCTGTAAAGCGAAGTGAACTTCGCTCTACATTACCAACACCTGTTATTTAAAAGAACAAAACGCAGAACAAATATATGATAAATGGAAAACAAAAACAAGAACATTTTTGAAAATATTTTATGAGAGCTCATTTCAAGCAGTTCTTCGTAATTAATAATTTCCGTAATCAGTATTGATTTTCTTTTGATAATAAAGTATATTTTATATGAATTTATGCCAACTGTTTTAAGGATAAACAAGTATCGATTTTTCTTCTTTAGCAGAGAAAATGATGAACCTATTCACATTCATGTGGAATCTAATGACAATTATGCAAAATTCTGGCTTGAACCTGTAGAGCTTGCAAAATCAGTTGGATATACAGCGAAAGAATTAAATGATATCAGAAAAATAGTTTTAGAAAATGTAAATCTTTTTAAGGAAAAATGGTATGCCTACTTTGGTCACCAATCAAGTTGATGCTTTAGCTTCAGATGTTTGGTTTGATTCGGATATGATACATGTGCGTCTGGTGGATGGGAGAGAAATCAGCGCACCCATCGCTTGGTTTCCACGATTGAGAGAAGCAAGCGAAGAACAAAGAAATAAATGGCGTTTTATTGGTAAGGGTGTTGGAATTCACTGGTATGAGTTAGACGAGGATATTTCAGTATCATCTCTACTCCAAGTCTAACTTTTCGAGAAACCATAAATGTTATGATCCAATATTGGAGTGAGTCGCACATTGTTAAAATCCTACGGCAGTTCCTCCCTCTCTCTGATCGGGCGCACCATAGATCCATCCAGTATTTTGGTCGATAAATATCACCTCAAGTGCGCCGATTTTCGATTTCACTTCTTTAACTGTATGTCCTTTTGTTCGAAGATTTTGTAGAACATCATCAGGTAAAGAATATTTCTCATATATTAATTCATCCGGCAGCCATTGATGATGAAAACGCGGGAAGTTAACAGCATCTCGAATATTCATACCGTAGTCAATCACATTTATAACGATTTGTAATACTGCTGTAATAATCCTCGAACCTCCTCGCGCTCCTAAAATCATTATCGGTTTACCATCCTTTAAAACGATCGTTGGTGTCATTGAGCTGAGCGGACGTTTTCCTCCTTCAATACTATTTGCATAACTCCCAATTAGTCCGTAGCTGTTTGGTACACCCGGCTTTGAACTAAAATCATCCATCTCATTATTTAGAAAAAATCCCGCCCCATCAACGACAACTTGACTCCCAAACAAATCATTAAGGGTGTACGTAACTGAGACGCAATTGCCGAAAGAATCAACCACCGAATAATGTGTTGTATGCTGAGGTTCATTAACAAGTTTCTTCCCCGATGTGACAAAGCTTGACGGCTTGGCTCTTGATGTATCTATTTCCTTTCTTCGCTCATTTGCATATTCTTTTGAGATAAGTGTCTCAATAGGAATTGAGATAAATTCAGGATCTCCCATAAATTCTGCTCGGTCAGCGTAAACTTGCTTCATAGCTTCTACCATAATATGAACAGAACGAGACGAACGATAACCTAATAATCCAAGATCATAAATTTCTAAGATGTTTAATAATTCTAAGAGGCACAATCCACCAGAACTCGGAGGTGGAATAGAGATAATCTCGTAATCCCTATAAGTACCTGTGAGAGGTTTTCTAATAACGGCTTGATAATTTTCTAAATCTTCCTCTGTGATAAGACCTCCTCCCTTTTTCACTTCTTCAATGATTAGCTGGGCAGTTTCACCTTGATAAAAATCGTTAGCTCCATGTTTCTGAATCCGCTCTAATGTTCGAGCTAACTGCGGTTGACGCAGTGTATCACCCTCAATGTATAATTGACCGTTATTAAAAAACGTTTCAACGGTCGATTCATACTCTCTCAAATCTTTTTCATAATCTTTTAAATTTTCAGAGAGATTATGATCAACGACAAATCCATTTTTTGCAAGATCGATTGCGGGTTGAATAATATCCTTCAACCTCATCGTACCAAATTCATCGAGTGCTTTAAGTAAACCGGCAACCGTTCCTGGGACTCCGACTGAAAGATGTCCACGAACTGCATTTTTTGATATATTTCCAGTACCATCGAGATACATATCGCGCCAGGCAGATTTAGGTGCTTTCTCGCGGAAATCAATACAGACTGCCTCTCCATCATTTTTCCGGATCAGCATAAAACCACCTCCACCGATATTTCCCGCTTCGGGGAAAACGACTGCAAGAGCAAAACCGACAGCTACAGCCGCATCAACCGCATTGCCGCCATTCTTCATTATCTCAACACCAACCTCAGATGCAAGGTGATGGGCAGAAACGACCATGCCGTGTTTTGCACGATTTGGTATTGAGGCATAAATAACTGCAAACCCATGCAGAATGAATATTAGTATCAGGAATTGAGACCGTAAAAAATATTTCATAAGATATTAGTGAAAAATAGATCGCCCACTCGAAAACAATCGAGATGGGCGATAAATGTAGTTCATCTATTTATGATATTAGAATTTCATAACAAAAGATAATCGAAGATTCTGGAAGAAATCAACATCCAGGAACGAGGTACCACCCGGCAAATCGAAGAATCCTAATACATCAATCTGCAGATTATCAGTGGCATCGAATCCCAATCCATACGTGAATATTTTCCAACTAGAACCACTTGAATAATGAGAACTTGTAGAAGTATAATAATTATTATGAGCTTTTACTTCTGTAGAACCATCACCATACGTAGTTTTTTCGATTAATGGCTGAGAATCTGTCATCTGTTTTATATCATCTGTTGTGGTGTTGTAGTAGACAAAAATAGTCCCAAATCTCAACGCCCACTTTTTGTTTTCCGTAAAACGGTATTCGATACCAACCGGTATTGAAAATTGTTCATAAGCCGATTTGTATGTTCTATCCGCTGTTGCTCTTCCAGTACTATCGATGACAAAATCTGCTCTATTCGATAAGCCATCGGTTACAGAAAAATCCTCACCATATTCAATGCTTCCGATATATTTGGTGTTGCGTTCATCCGACCGGATTAAATAAGAACCACCGAGACCAAAATGAACGCCATCAACCAACGGAATATTGAATCGTGTATCGAATATGAATGTGTTTGCATCACCGGTACCGTTATCTGACATAGTTTCGTTATGCCATTTTTTTCTCTGTCTGTCCCACATAGGACCATATCCGTCATAAAATGTTTCATCACTACTAAACATTCTATTTTGCTGGTCAGTATAATCATACGATTCAAAAAGCATCCTTGCCCCTACCGATACATAACCATCATTTTTTCTTTCACTTTGTTTGTTAAACGTACGACGAATCGAAAGACCGATACCAAACCCACTTCCAGTCATTTCTCCGGTTTGATCATAGTTCCACTGTTCGGAGTAATCGTATTTATAATTCGCATAATTAGGATTGAACCGTTGGTATGAACCAGAATAATTATCAACCCTATTGAACGAATTATCAATTGAAATTAATCCTAACTCACCACGAAATTCATAATTCCACATTGGCTTCATGACAGATGCCACTGCGTGAAATGATGGATTTTCATATGTGGAGTTAAAATCGCCCGTTACAGTTGTCTTTTCATAAGAGTAATTTGAATCTAACCAAAATACATCTCTCGAATAGTTGAACGAACGGTAATTATAGTTTGATGGCCTAACAAACCCATATGTTCCAACACCAAGGGAGGATCCATAATTATTGTTTGTCGTTTTATCATCATAACTCCAGCTACCATATCCAAATCTCGTCCCAACAGTAATATCATTCAATAAAAAGCTATTATTGAGGATAAATGAATATGCATCTTCTAGGTTTTCGGTAAAGTATTTCTGAGACGTCGATATTCTGGTATGATATAAATTATCAGATCCAACGTAATAATTTGTTGCTTCGGATTGTTCCTCAGGGCTGTATCTTTCTTTTGTAAATCTAAACAGAGCAGATATCCAATGTTTATCGTATAATGGATTCTGCCGTGATACACCTAGGAGAAATTCGTCATCAGCATAATTATCAAATACCCTTTCCGAATAATTCGTGAGATTGCTCAGGTTTGTATAAAGCCGTAAGCTATCCACAAAACGAAGCTCAATAGGATCATAGATCAGATCCAGATCGTCTTTTATGATCCCACCAAGAGCTTGACTTCTAAAAGAGAGAGGATCCGGGTATTGTGAATAGAGAATCGGAGATAATCCTACAAAAAGGATTAAAATTAAATAAATGTACTTTTTCATAATAGTCTCCATCATTTTATTGAACAATTACATTATCGATAAATGCCGCATCTAAACCACTACTGCCGCTTCCATCCTTTGAATACTCCCAATATAGTATTACGGTACCATAACCGTAATAGGAAGTAGAATAATATTGCCAACCCGTATTACCACTCCAACTATTATAATAACTATTGTTGATATAAAACGCTAAATAATCATCTCCTGATTCAGACGATACTCTATATCTAAACGAAATTGTTTTATAACCAGTAAATGAAATAGTTCTGTACAGGTATGTATGTTGTGAATGTGATATTGTACCAGAGCGAGCGCTGTAATTCCCCTCATACGGATTTATAGGTGACGCATACCAATTCGCATTACCATCAGTGTACCATGGATACTGGATATATCCACTTTCAAAGCCTTCATTCAGTATTACTCCTGAAGAACCAACAACTACGTCTATAGTATCGGTATAGTGATAATACCCATAGAGCGTATCTATGAATCTCGCATATATTTTATAATTCCCAGGATAAGTAAAATTAAGCTTAGCAGAATATGTTCCTTTTTTACCCTTCTGAACTGGTGAACTGCCCGAAGAGTAGCCATACCAAACAACATTAGTACGAGTAGTGGAATCATTAATCGACCAACTTACTTCATATTCATTGTTCGTTGCCATAGATGCTGGCGGTTCTTTAACCCACCTTGCAATAAACTTAGTCATATCGATAATACGAACGGACATGGTATTAGATGTAGGGGTTGAATCTCTTAAATTAGAACCTTGAATATAATAATAATAAGTAAAGTCGGGTGCTAAAGCACTTGCATCAGCATCAATATAAGATCTAACATCGGTACTAACGCTACTTACGTAAATGAATGCACCTGTTACATCTTTTCGACGAAATATTTTATATTCTGATACTCCGTTGTTGTTATTATCTGACCAACTTAACCGTACCTTTCGTTCAGGTAGCAATTGGTAAACTTCGTAAAGGTATGGGCTATAATTCATTATATAAGTAAAATACTGAACCGGAGCATAAGCTGAATCTGTTTTCTCATAAGTACCCATGAAACTCATCATGTAACGATAATTGCGATACAACACGACATCAACATCTGTAAACGTGGTTTCAGCGGTTGATTTGATCAACTCATATTTACTAGTAATTGATGAATATTTGAATAATTTATATTCACCGGGTACTTCAATAGTACGTCTCCAGAATATTCTCACATTAGTATCAGGAGTTAATTGTACTTGAAAGTTTAATGCCGGTAAATTAAACTTTGCAGTTTTAATTGTTACCGTATCCACTTTACTTGTTCCCTGATTGGTAATAGTTGCAACCGTATACAGATAATAATTATCTTGAAACAATGTGGTATCAACGTAGCTCGTTGTTGAAATATTTGGAATGGTCATTAGTAAAGAACCATCTCGAAATATCTTATAACAGAGAAACTGCGGGTCTACACTTGCTGTCCATTTGATCGTAGCACGATCCGAGCGAATATTACCATTTGCATACCCGACAGAATTCGGAACTAATTCACTCCGAGAAATTGCAGAAGCTGCTCCAGGGTAATGAAGTGATAGTTGATTCACTCCAATAGGTTCCTCCTTTACGCATGAAGCGAGGAGAAATACTATTAATACTAATGGAAAAACATTCCGAAATATTAACAAGATGTTTTTCATGTAACTTTGGCTCCTTTCAATAAAGTTATTTTAATTATTTAATTAATTATGAATTAAAAAGGTAAATCGTCTTTAACAGGTTCAATTGGTTCGTCTGGCATTTGTTGCACGTCGTTCACTCCGGCACCGCCAGCACCTTTGGAATCGAGCATTATTAAATCGTCGGCGATAATCTCGGTCATATATCGCTTTGTACCTGTATTTTTATCATCCCATGACCTTGTTTGTATTCTGCCTTCGATGTAAATCTTGCTGCCTTTTTTTAGGTATTGCCCGCATATTTCGGCAAGCTTCCGCCATGTAACGATATTATGCCACTCGGTTCTCTCTTGAACATTACCGCTGTCATCTTTCCACCTTTCACTGGTCGCCATTGAGAATTTTCCCACAGCAACACCGGATGCAAGATAACTTAATTCTGGATCTTTTCCGAGACGTCCAATAAGAATTACTTTGTTTAAACTTTTTTCAGCCATAAATCCTCCTTGAAGATTTTTTTTTGTTTAAGATAAAACATTATTACAAGAATGTCAAGTTAAATAATTAAAGATATTAAATTTTTATTCGATATATCATAATCCGATGTTCTGTCAATAGATAAATCAAGTCTCTTTGGACTGCAAAATCGATGATTTCTGTGTTTTTACCCATTATTTGCGATGGTATGGTTATTTGGTTTTTCATCGTACCATCGAGATCAATTATCATTATAGAACAACTATCCAACGCATATAATGTATTATCGTATATACCAACTGAGCGAAGACGTTTGAAGCTCTCATTCCCCAAAGTACGAATATAATTTCCGTAGATATCAAACATTACAATATTATTTTGATCAAGAACGTACATTCGATCACGATTACTCACACGTATTCTTATAGGTTTTATTAATCTACCTTTACCGGCATCAACACCTCCAAAAGTACGTTCAATCTTATTTGAGGAATTAATTTTTAAAATACGATTGTTCTCTCCTTCAAGAATGAACAGATCACCAAATCGTGAAAACGCAATGCTGCGTGGAAATCCGATTATTCTTTCAATACTTTGAGTTTTTTCTTCAGTTGGGTAAGATGAAACAAAATTAAGATTACGGTCATATCTGAGAATTCTATGATTGCCATAATCTGCAACATAAATATCCAATCCATTGGGTGTATTTATATCGGTAGGTTCGTCAAGTGCTGTACTTTTCCATCCTCGTCCACCAGTTCTCCGGATTTTATTATTATGCTTCTCGATTTTTATAATTTCATTCGCTCCACGGTCGACAACGTACAGATTGCCTAATGGATCTATTGAAAGAGCAGATGCACGCTTGAAATCACCGATTGTTAGTATGGAATCTTCGGTTTGGTGCTTAGCAAATGAAAAATCGCCGCTCACCCAAAGAGCGGCGATTAAGAGAAACATGTATTTACGCTTCACCTTCGTAAGTCGTAATATATTTAAAACTGAATCCCAACTGTGATGTACTGGGCATTATCTAAGATCCCAAGGTCTGCATAAGCATAATCAAAGATTATCCTAAAGTCATCGGTGAATCCATATTTAACGCCAATACCAAAGTTAGCATTTCCCTTTGAGGTCTCATTGAAATCAGTTTTTAAAATATATCCTGCACGCAGGAAGACCATATCGCTGTATCCTATTTCTGCACCAAGATTTTGTTTATCCGCAGAAAACGTATTAACAACATAATCTGCGTTAATGGAAGCAGAAACATTTTCCATCTTCAGCGGTTCGAACGTTAGCCCTGCCTGGACCGATGAGGGTAATTCAAATTTATCTGCTTCAAAAAGCACAGGAACAGGCGTTTGATTGGGTGGACCATCGGGTCGTGTGTAAAATCGCCGTAATCCCGAGCCGCTGAATTGCCCTTTCGTTCCGTAGTTTGTAATTGCGAAACCGAATTGCAATCCTTGATAGCCCGTGTTGTACGTTAAACCGATATCGAAAGCGAGAGCATCGGCGCTTACAAGGGCAATTGTTTCGTTGATATATTTCAAATTAATTCCGAAGAAAACCCTCTCAGCCATCTGACGAGAAAAATTCAGAATCAAAGCAAGGTCGTATGGTTTAAATGTACCACCGGTTCCGCCAGGGGCTTCTTCAGTTGTTTCAATTATATCAGGATATGCGAGATATTGAATTCCAAAACCGAGTGTTCCGATCGAGCCAGCATTTGCAATACCAGTAAATTGCTGGTAAGAAACTCCTGCAAACCAACTAACGTTCGAGAATTGGAACTCATATCCTTTATTTTTTGCAACGCCAGCGGGGTTCCAATACATTGCGCCAGCACCTGTTGCATTGGCAAAGCCAGTATTCCCCATAGCTATTTGCTTCGCTCCAATTGGAATCTTAAGAAATTGAAAACCCGCTTGACCTTTTCTCCCTTCGTCTGCGAACCCTATTGCACTTACGAGGAAAAGTGCAATCAAAATAGAATAGTACCTTTTCATAATCTCTAATCTCCTTGATAATTTATTATACACTTTTGGCTTCATAGCACAATATTTAGTTTGTCGGTACGGTTAACTGAATATTCCCCTGAATTATAGCGAAGGGAATTAGTTCTTTCGACGTACCGATGCCGGGTGCATCAATGTGCAAGAAATAAACACCGCTTGATATAAACAAACCGTTATCGGATGTTAAATCCCAAATTTCGATTGAAGTAAATTCAGGATTCCTATCATCAGCCCGATCATTATTACTTGAGCTGCTATGATTAATTGTTCGTACTAAATCACCTGCAACGTTAAAAATGCGTATCGTGCAGTTATCCGGCAAACCGGTTATCTTTACTCTGCGGTTGAATTGGTTTTGATCGTACGATGAAAAACCGTAATAAGGATTGGGAACAACCTTTATGTAATGCTTATTCAACCTCGCTGCTGCTAGACTTGCACTAAATGCAGGCTTAGCAGATGTGTTGAAAGTAAATGTATCTGCCGGTGAATTGGGTTTGGTTGTTGTAATTCGGAATATCGTACCTGTTTCAGGCAATTCTTGATTATATAGACCCGACGGTGGTGTTGAAGATGTATCACCATTCCAGCTAACAAGAACCATTCGCGCCATAACTTCTGTTTCGTTATGTCCATCATAGGTACCCGCAATCATCTCTGCTTCAGCCGCCAAATAGCCAGCTTGTCCGGGTGTTGTAATAGCAGGTCTCTGCCAATATATCCAATCGGTATATGGATCATTATCACCACCAGAAACAGTATGATCATATGTGCCGAAGAACTTAGCATCAGGACCACCCATATTAAATGTTACACTGCTATCATCATCGAGAAGGAATGGAACCATTCGATAATCATCAGTTGGATCATTGGGAGTCCCAATACCGATATTCCAAAGTTCGAAAGGAACTTTAAAAGCATTCGTTTCCGAGTTATAATAATCAAACGCATAACCGCCGGCCGTTGTAAACCGAATCTCAAAATCATACGGAACGATATCATTCCAAAAAGCACCATTCCGTGTTGTACGTGCAGTAAATGCTTCATATTCCGCCCTTGTTCCATTATCGGCAGTATGAATCAACCATCGAGCAGGTCCAACCTGTTGTGCATCAGTGGGTCGTAGCGATGGGAAATGTGCAAAATCTGCCGCTCCACCTTCCGGTGTTGTTAGTTTTCCAGAACCATTCGCAATAACTTCAAAATTCTTGAAGTCTAATGATGGACCAAAAACCTTAATCATAAGCCCATCTACAGTAACGAATTCACTCTGCGTATATTCTTGACCCGTAGCTTCCGATGCCTGCCGATCTTGATAGTATGAATCATCAATATTCGTTCGCGGATCATCAGCTTTGTTGAACTTAACAAATTTATTATCCTCCACATCAAATAATTTCCACATCACTTTTGGTATCAATTTGGGTGGAGTAGTTGTTGAATCCTCATATAGTACATCTTCGAATAAAACCTTATAAGTATGTCCAGTTACGGCTGTTGGATCAACGACACTAACTAAAACCTTACCATCACTTGAACCTTTGTGTTCGGCAGTACCTTGTGTACTGGCACTTACAACGTTTCCTAAAGTTGCTCCACGCGGGACAGCTCTTACAGCATTAATACTCTGAGAACTTTCAAGTGTCCTTGGGGCAGTGCCGCTAACTACAGAAGCTTGAGCGTCATATGCCGTTACAGCATAATAATACACTTGTCCATTCACTACATCTTCATCAGTATAGGTATATTGTAATCCTTTATCATCGCCGATGGAAATAATCTTAATAACCATCTGCGATAATCCTTGAATCGTTACCCATGTTGTCTCGGCAATTTCTGTAATACCATCTTTTTTATCGAACTGTTTCAGCAGCTTCCAGCTTCCTACTGTACCAGAAGGACTTCGATAAACCTTATAACCTGCAAAATCTTTTGCTGTATAACCTGGGATACTGACATTTGCTAATTCAGGATATTTATCTACAGTCAATTCTGAGCTGTTATCCCATTGAAGTATAACTCTACCATCTAATGGTGTAACAGTCAGCTTTGGAGATGGAGGTGGTTGAGGAACCAAGAATTTTGAATCATAAGCTTGCTGTGCAATCTTATCAGTCTCACGAAGATTTTTTATTGCATCGAGTCTGTCTGTCCCTTTACTGCCAACACAAGCTAATACTACTACTTGAGTATCACCAACTGCAAGATTGAACGGACCAGTGCAAAGCATCATACGTTTATCATCTGGTCGTGGATCAAGCTCTGATGATGGAGCGGTAAGCGGATCGGCGGGAAATGTAAAACGGCTCAACTTAGGATCGCCGTTCTTTTCGAGCCCGCGCATTAAATTATATAATTCTTTATCATTATCCGGATCACCTTCAGCACCACGGACATTGATGTATCTAACAGTTGAACTAAGACCAAGTACTTTCTTACCCGGAACAACTCGCTGTACAAAACCATCAGGTGTTAACTCAAGATATTTTGCAACATCAGTAGCTTCTCCAGCGACAATAGGACCTTGGAAGAAATCAGCGCCAAACGCTGAACCGCCTAAACTCACTGGATCGGTATTATCAGAATTGTATGTGAATGCCATATTTGTAAGCGAATCGGTTGCTATCAAATCGTTACTCGCTTTGTCAACGTCTGGGTCAAACCAAGCTGAGATATATACATCCGAAAGATTTTTTGTTCCTTTATTGATGATTTTCCAATACATAAAAAAGACATCGCTGTAACCAGTGATGTTAACTTGTATTGATGCTTGTTGAACTTCAAGCCCCAACGGATCTCTCTGTGAATCATCAGGTAATCGATGAAGGTCGGGATCCATATCATTATACACACACCAGCTCATTAAATCACCGACGATGAGGGGATTTCCAACTTTATCAACCGGTGCCCCGTATTGCTTGGGCCAATTTGAAAAATCATCCATAGCATCACCATTTGAACCAACTGGTGTTCCATCGCTGCCATCTTTATATAATGCGAAAAGCTTGTTAATAGCAGCACCCGGATCAGTTGATCGAGGAATTTCAGTTGTATCGGTTGGATTTGTTTTTTCCAAAGCCCCCGGTTGAAATTCAGAATCGAAATCAATGACGCTTACCTTTGGTGTACCATCAACCAATGCACCAATTTGTAAACCGGCAGCGAAAATGATGTATGTTCCTGTACCGCGGGGAAATTCACCACCCGATCCACCGCCCGGTAATCTGCCTGCAATGTCCTGGGCATAAGGTCCATAATTAGTCATTTCAAATGCCCAGTTATTTCCTGTCATTGTAAATTGATTCTGTACAGTAGTTTTTTGCAGACTCCCCTTCTTCCCGGTAGGTTTATGTTTAGGACCTTCCGCAAAAGAAAGAGTATTACATGCAATCGCAATAAAGACGATGCACAAGAATAATCTAACAAATCTCTTTTTCATAAATAATCTCCTATGATATTGAGTGTTCAATTCAAATCTTCTTAGAAACCAACAATCACACCTAAACGAACCTCACGTGGTGTGTCCCATTTCCGTTGAGAACCGCCATTCACGTTAACATCGACACCAGCAAGACGTTCGTTATATCGTTTGGTGTAATCATCACCAGTTGTATATATTTTATTGTCAGTGTCGTAAAGTTTCACATCGTTTGTTCCAAGCTGCGTACCGAGATAACCATCTGAATTCGGATCACCTGTTGCTTGATAAACACCTAATGGATTCTTCGTGTCTAACAAATTCAAAACTCGGATATAGAAATCCGTATGGAACATGCCCCAATCAAACTCTTTATTAAGTTTGAGGTCAATTCGGAAAGTCCAGGGACCATATCTTGTGTTTACTCCATCAATCGGTGAATCTTTGGGAACCGAGATAGAGATTGTTGATGCTGCAGCGTTATATCTATTGGTCGGTGTGTATGGGAAACCACTCCGCCCAAGGAAAAGAAGATTTAAACCGGAATTTTCAAGAAATTTAGGTCCTTCTCCTTTTTGGGTACGAATATCGATATTTGCAGAAATCGTATGCCGTTGGTCGAACGATAATGGCTGTGTGAACTTCGCAGTTTCAAAGCCGAGCCAGTTAGCATTAAAGTTCTCTCGGCTTGTTGAACCAGTTCCCTCTGCAAACGCTAAGCTGTATGCTAATCTGCCAGAGAAAAGCCCAATCCTACGCGCCTCAAATCCTATATCTAATCCTTTTATTGTGCCATAGTCTTGATTTGAAATCAAGTACAAAGCTGCACCACCGGGTGCAGTTGTCCCAGTATAACGTACATTGACGAGATTCTTTGTATCTTTATAATAAAGTGTTCCATTCAACCTCATGTTGTCTGCAACTTCATGTGTAATACCAACCTCATATGCAGTTGTCTCTTCCGGCTTTAAGTTAGGATTTTGTACCGTGTATGTTGGCGAGCCACTTACAGCTTTGAATTCTATAAGTTTCGTTCCATAGTATAAATCAGTAAGATTGGATTGTTGGAAAAATTTTCCATAGTTGAAATGAAATACTGTTTTATCAGTAACAGGAAAACCAATACCGAGCCGTGGACTAATTTGGCTTTCGATCTTAGTATCTGAAAAATCGCTTTCATCAGCTTTACGCGCCCTTGGATCTCCGGAAGGAACTTGATTCGCCCCAAGTGGATCTTTTTCGTCCTTTAACATTTTTGTATTAGCGTTAAAGAAATCGAACCTTATACCTGCGTTTACGATTAAACCTTCCGATTCTATTTTATTCTGTGCGTAGATTGCGATATCGTAAGGATGTCGTTCCTTGTCTAATAAACCGCCATTTCCATCTTTATTTTTTTCTGCAGCAAGTGTATATCCATAGGCGTTAATGATATTTGCATTTGTATCGCGATTTGACTGGAAGTTTTCATAATAACTTAACGAATGATAACGATATTCAAATCCAACTTTGATTTGGTTATGGTCATCAATCTGGCTAACTAAATTAAATTTTGGATTGATGTAACTTGCATCATATGCTTGGTAATATCTCCTTGCATAACCAGGCGCAAAGTATAAACCGTACGGATCGTATCGATCACCTGCAATGAAATACGGTCTATATGTGCTTGTGTCTGTACCTTCGACTCTATAAACACTATTAATAAAATTAGATAATCCGGTTGTATCGGCGGCATTGCCTTGCCATTGTGACCAGCCGTCGGGAAACAGAAAACCGCCACTTTCAGGATCATAAAGATTTCGTGGATTATCATCACCTACAGATTTATATAATGAGAAATTATCTTTAAAAATTCCGTCACCACTAAAATGTTTAGTTGTGAAATATGCCCCACCGATTTCCATGTACGTTGATTTATCGAACGTATAAGTGAATGTTCCGGAAAGTGTGGTATTCTTATCTTGATCCCACGGTGCATGGTCAAGGGAAAATTTCCAGATATCTGCGTATGTTTGTCTTGTAAAATCCGAATGGATCAGATTCAAATTTAGTTTTGCGGTTGGTGTAAGACGATAGGTCAACTTCGATTGTATCGTATAACCATCATTTCTATCGTTTGGAAGATAACCTTTGTTCCATTCTTCGATTTTTCCACCCCGATAAATAGTCCCTACAGTTCCTTGGGTTGCTCTTGTTGTGGCAAGGTTTTTTAATTCACCCGAAAAGAAAATAGTCATCGCATCATAATCGGGAATTAATGGTCCGCTTAGGGATAGGTTATAAACATTATATCCGCGAGAATTCTTTTCGCCCATAAAGAAATCCGATTCCATTTCGAGATTTGCAGTGTAGCGAGCCGCAGCCTCCTTCGTGACAACGTTGATCACGCCCGATAAAGCTCTTCCATATTCAGCGCTAAAGCCACCGGTCTGCGTTTGTACCTCCTCAATCGCATTGCTATTCACACTCACAGTTGCTTCACCGGTCAGAAGATTATTTTGCTCGAAACCATCAACAAAAATAATCGTTTCATTAGCGCGACCACCACGAGTGAAAAAAGTATTATTATCCGTCCCTCGTCCGCTTACTACACCCGTTTGGACACTAACAACTCCTTCAAATCCGCGTAATGGCAGATTTTTAATTTCCTCAGCGGTTGTAATCGATGTACTATTCGTTTGATCTTTTTGAATCAGAGGACGTGTCGCTTCGATAACAACTTCACCGATCTGAACCTCTTCGGTTGGAAGTTCAAAATTCGCATCGGTTGTAAATCCTGCACTGACGCGAACGTTTTTCATAGTAACTTGCCGATAACCAACAAAACTTGCAGCTACTGTATAATTACCGACAGGTATATTAATGATAAAAAACTCTCCGTTAATATTCGTCGCAGCACCTAACCGAATTTGCTCGACAATGCTGACGGTCGCCCCAACAAGGGGCTCACCTGTCGATTTGTCTACAACTTTTCCAGAAATCTTCCCGGTTGTAGTCACTTGGGCATTGACAACCATCGAAAAAATTAAGATCGTCATCCCCAAAATAAAAAAGAAATATCTAACGCTGTTCATGACATTACTCCTACGATGTTGAACAATGATTTAATTATCCTTATATCTAAAATATCAATCAATCTTTACTCAAAAATCTCGATGGAAATATACGAAAACAAATATTACTTGTCAAGTAAATAAGGGAAAATTAGGTTCGATCTGAGAATTTACTATAGATTCGGTATGGATATCCCATGTTTGGTTGATCCCAGATTTCCCTAAAAACCTTTAAAAAATCAAAAAAATCTTAAAATATTGAATCTTCATAGACAATTTTACCCCCAACCATCGTCATAACAACATTTGTATGAAAAATATCCTTTGTTTGAAGCTGAAATACATTTTTTGATAACACAACCAAATCTGCCCATTTACCCATTTCGATAGTCCCTTTCACATTTTCTTCGAATGATCCATACGCTGCCCAGTGAGTGAAAGATTTTACTGTTTCATAATTAGACATTTTTTGATCGGCGTACCAACCTCCCGGTGGATTACCATCTTTGTCTTGTCGAGTTATTGCTGCGTAAATTCCGTACATTGGATTTACTGCTTCAACAGGAAAATCAGAACCACCAATAATATGTGCACCTGTTCGTAATATAGATCGCCAAGCATAAGCACCTTTTACTCGGCTCGCACCAAGTCGCTCTTCTGCCCAATACATATCAGATGTTGCATGTGTCGGCTGCATGCTTGGTAAAATATCTAATTGTTTGAATCGAGGAATATCAAAAGGTAGCAAAACCTGTGCATGTTCAATCCTCCAGCGCGGTGACTCAAAAGATTTATCAGACAATTGTAGAACTTTTTCATATACATTGAGTGTGATATGATTTCCACGATCTCCAATCGCATGTGTGCAAACCTGAAATCCATGTTCAAGCGCTTGCTTACAAATGGATGTCAGATTTTCTTCACTGGTCAATGTAAGTCCACGATTACCCGGCTCATCGCTGTATTCTTCTACAAGCGCAGCACCGCGAGAGCCTAAGGCACCGTCAATATAGAGTTTGATCGCTCGAACAGTTAACATCCCATCCCCATATCCTACTTCCTTCCCATGTTGAAGATAATAGTTCCAGGTTTCACCAGGTCCATCAATAACTGCATAGACACGAATTGGGCACTCGCCATTATCAATCAGCTTTTTATAGATTTTAATGGTTTGAAGATCGACACCCATATCGTGGACTTCAGTTAAACCAAGCTGAACGCATTCGTTCAGAGCAAGTTTTAATCGTTTCTCAATTTCCTCTTCAGTCAATTCTGGAATGATGCGATTTATCAGATCGATTGCATTGTCAACAAATACTCCAGTCGGATTTCCGGCATTATCCCGATGGATTTTACCCCCTTCCGGATCTCTCGTTTGTGCTGTAATACCCGCAAGCTGCATTGTTTTGGTATTCACCCACATAGCATGTCCGTCCACTCGTCTGAGAAGAACCGGATTATTTGGAGCGGCACGATCTAATAGTTGATGAGTTGGGAACCGTTTGTTGTTCCAATCGTTTTGATCCCAACCTCTCCCGATAATCCATTGTCCAACCGGAATTTCTTTTGATTGCTTGGCAACCATTTCTGCAATCTGCTCTGGACTTGTTGTCCCAACCAGATCGAGTGTCTGCAATCTTCCCCCTTCACCAAGAACATGGCAATGACCATCAATTAAACCGGGTATGACTGTTTTACCCTGAAGATCAATAACGTTGGTTGACTTAAATGCTCGCATGAGATCGGCTGAAGTTCCAATGGCAGCAATCCGATTTTCACGAATTGCGATTGCCTGAGCTACAGTATTGTTTGAATCAAGCGTGTATATTATTCCATTGATCAATAGATAATTCGCTTCACCCGGTGTTGATCGAATTATATAATAAATCAATCCGATAATTACTAATGGAATAAGAATCCACCATTTGTTTTGTGTCATTGATACACCCCTTAAAGATTTAATTTTTCGTACATATTTATTTTGTGCTAATATAAAAATTATTGGCTGTAATAACAAACCTTTGTTCTAAATAAAACAATTGCATTTTACTTAAATATTCTGTAATATTTTTACACACAACGAAAGGAAGAAAAATTGCCCGATAACGATTTCACTAAATTTGTTGAAATAACAAAGCGACTTCGCAGAGAATGCCCGTGGGACAGAGAGCAAACGCATGCTTCCATCCGTCACAGCTTGATTGAAGAAACTTATGAAGTAATCGAAGCAATTGATAATAACGATTTAGATGAATTGAAGAAAGAGTTGGGAGATTTATTGCTTCATGTCGTCTTTCATGCAAATATTGCCGAAGAAAAGAATGAGTTTACTTTGAAAGAAGTGATAGAAGAAATCAGTGCAAAGCTCGTTTACCGTCATCCGCATGTTTTTGGGGAAACGAAAGTTGATGGCGTTGACCATATCATAAAAAACTGGGAAAAATTGAAATTATCGGAAGGTAGAGAATCTGTTTTAGAGGGAGTTCCAAAAGAACTGCCTGCCCTTCTGCGCGCACACCGTCTTACCGATAAAGCATCCCGCGTTGGTTTTGATTGGGAGAAAAAAGAAGACGCATGGAAGAAAGTTGATGAAGAAATGCACGAGTTGCATCAAGCTATCGAGCAAGGAGATCAAGAAAAAGTTGAAGGTGAGTTCGGAGATTTACTTTTTGCACTTGTTAATTATTCCCGTTTCATCGGAGTGAATCCCGAAAACGCTCTAAGGCAAACGGTTGAAAAGTTTATCACTCGTTTTCAATACATCGAGAAACGATTAAAGGAAATGGGAAAAGATGTACATTCATCCTCACTGGAGGAAATGGATAAGCTGTGGGTGGAAGCAAAGAAGATATAGCAACCTATGCTATTCTGGAAATATTTCCTTTACAACTACCTTCAGTTCTGAGAATAAACAGGAGGAGTATGTATCAGCAATCGAGAATAAACCACATCGCTCGAACTTATTATTCTTCAATACTAAACATTCGATTGTTTTGGCATCCGGATCAACAATCCAGTATTCCTTCACACCATTTTTTTCATACAGGGCTTTCTTCGTTGTTCTATCTGTTATTGCTGTAGACTCAGAGAGAATTTCAATGATGAGGTCAGGTGCAGCAACAATGTTTCGCTTTGTAATTATCTCTTTTCGAGTATTTAAAACGAACACAATATCTGGTTGGACAACTTCTGTCATCGAGAAAACAATATCAACCGGCGCATGGAAAACCTCACCGGTATTGGTACGTTTTGCAAAATCATCGATTAAACGAATGAGCTTAAGAGAAATTTTTTGATGTTCTGTAGTTGGAGAAGGTGTCATATATAATTCTCCCTGTATAATTTCATAACGTTTCCCGTCATTGGGAAGTGTCAAATAATCGTCATATGTAAGTAACGTTGTAGTATGCTGCATAAATGTTTCAGGGTTATATCACACTTATATCATACGAAAATCAATCTAAAATGTCAACTTCCATTATTATGATACTTATCGTAAGCATCAATAATATCCTTAACCAGCTTATGCCTTACGACATCGTTTCTATCGAAATAACAGAATTTCACCCCATCTATACTTTGTAATATTTCTTGAATTTGCACTAATCCGGAAATTGTTTTACCGGGGAGGTCAATTTGTGTAATATCACCTGTGATGATTGCTTTTGAATTTGCACCAAGCCGAGTAAGAAACATTTTCATTTGCATACTTGTGGCATTCTGGGCTTCATCGAGAATTACAAAAGCGTTATTCAGTGTTCTTCCACGCATATAGGCAAGCGGTACAACCTCAATTACTCTCCGCTCGATATATGTTTTTAGTTTGTCCTGGGGAATCATATCATCAAGAGCATCATAAAGAGGACGAAGATACGGATCGACTTTCTCTTTTAGATCGCCAGGCAAAAATCCTAAACTTTCTCCTGCCTCAACCGCCGGACGTGCGAGGATTATTTTCATGATTTCACGGTTCTTCAGCGCAGCCACCGCAGTCGCAACCGCTAAATACGTTTTTCCCGTCCCAGCAGGACCGATGGCAAACACAATATCATTATTCTTAATCTGACGAACATATTCTTTTTGCCCTGGAGTTTTTGCTCGTATGATTCCATTACGTGTGAATAAAACCACATTTTCGATCTCTTCCTCTCCAACCTGTGCAGCTATACTTTTTGGCAGGGCAGGCTCGCCGTTAACTTTCACAAGATCAACAACAGTTTCGACATCGTTAACGGAAAGATTCCCGTTTTTATTTAGTACATAAATTAATTCTTTGAAAATTTTCTCGAGTTGTTCGATTTGGGGCTGGTCCCCGCGGAAGGTTATATTTTCCCCACGGATAGTAATTCCCGCATCAAAAAAATTCTCGATCACCTGAAGGTTAGCATCATTCAAACCGAGGAGCCGAACCATGTCGACACCTTCTGCTTTTATTTTTCGCTCAGCCAATGAAGTTTTTATCTCCTTTAAATGTTATTAATAGCTTTAATAAATAAAAAAAGCCCTCGTCACTCGAAAGAGATTAAGGGCTTTTCAGAACTTGTTACTGTAATTTTAATAAAGAGTTAATTTTTTGACTATTGCTCCTTATTGATATTATTATTCCGGAGAAGAAACTGAAGCTTTTTGACGATAATATTTATTTGCCGCAGATTTTTCTTCCTTCGATAATTCTTTCCCTTCAGGTATCTTTAATACCCACTTTGGTTTAATGATATCGGGGTCTTTAATCTTGTCACGATTACCTTGCCAAATCTTGGGCCACATCCAGGCATTAGCATAGATATCCTTCTTCTTGGCAATGTTCCATAAGCAATCACGATCCTTTGCCCATGTACCAACAGTATAGGTCTTCTCTTTTTGAATGCTATTTAATAAGGCAGTAATTTTTTGCCGTAGTGCATTTACCCGATCATTATAACGGGGTATCATGCAGATTTTACTTTTTGCCATTTCTTTAGCTCGAGCATCCATTCTGACTAACTCATCTTTATAATTCACAAGCTCTGCATCGGACATCCGCTGTAATTCAGCGATTCGATTTTCCATTTGAGTTAGTTCTTTTTCAAACGCTTCTACTTCTGCCCTCGTAACACCCAACAAAGCGTATAATGCATCTTCACATGCAGTGATATCAGCATCAAGCTTTGTTGATTGGGTTTTCAATTCTTCAATTTCGGCATTCAATTTAAGTAGTTCAGCTTGTAACTCGGCTTGCTTCGCTTTGTAGGTTGCCATCTGGGTTTGCCATTCTTCCCGTGTCATCTCTTCTTGAGCAACAAGGGGTGAAACCGAAACGAAGATAGCAATTGCAATAATCGAAAATAGACTGATTTTTTTCATATTACTTACCCAGTCCTTTCTTTACTATTTCCTGATCCGATTGGCATTGTTGGAGTTTACCATTCTTTTCTGCAACTTGCTTTTCTAAACCAGCTTTCTCACTTTTCTTCTCTCCTACTTGTTTTTCAAGCGCTTGTACAGAAGCTTTTAAATCGTTTAATTGCTTCAACTCTTCTGCGGATGGTGAGCTTGAACAGCCCGAAACTACCAACCCACCTATCAGCAGTGAAGTGATAATTAATAAATTATTAATTTTGTTCATTGTAACTCTCCTATGTTATTCAAAATATCCATTATTAATGGTAGTTGAAAATAAGAAATAAAACAATATTTGTCAAGTAAAATCGTTAATTATTTGACATATATCAATCATTATATTAACCCTTTTTCGGCAAAACTACAATATTTATCGATAGCAAGGATAATATGGTCATTGACCGGAATCCCTAATATTTTTCCAGCTTCCACGATTTGGCGGGTGATTTGGAGGTCGTCAGGGCTTGGTTCGGGATTACCGCTCGGATGATTATGAAGCAGAATTATGCTCGCTGCCGGTTCTAAAATAGCAGGTTGAAATACTTCACGTGGATGTACAAGCGAACTATTAAGTATCCCAACCGTTATTACTTTTTCATCTAATAAATGATTTGCGCTATCGAGAAGAAGAACTTGAAATATCTCTTGATTTAAATCTCGGAATCTGGATTGATATTTTTTTACTACATCTTCAGGTGATGAGATCTTGTATCGTTCATCATTCTTTGCTGCAGCAGATCTCCGTCCAAGCTCGAATGCCGCTACAAGTGTAACAGATTTTACTTCCCCTAATCCTTTGTATCCCTCCAACTCTTTGATTGTCCGTGATGATAAATGATTGAGTGTACGGAAGTCTTTTACTAACGTTTTTGCAAGATCAACTGCTGTAATTTTGCCAGCACCGGTTCGAAGCAAAATCGCAATCAGTTCTGCATCTGATAATGATGATGCTCCATATTTTATTAATTTTTCCCGCGGCCTCTCCTCTTTGGGCCACTCTGTAATTTTTGAATGATATACCGATAATTCACTTACCTTCTTAATTTGTTTCCGCATAATACCCCCTTTGTAATTTAATCAACTAATATTTCTGCAATCCTATGAATTTCTCCGTTGGAATATTTTAATATCTGTACTATTGAATTTACTCTACCATTTAAAAAAGATATTTTCCCTTGAATTCCTTGATAAGCTTTCGTTCTCCTTAACATAGCGATCATCTCTTCACGGGTAGTTGCACCTTCAGCTATTTTACTTAGAATAAGTTTGGCATTGTCATATCCTATAATCGCGTAATTTGATGGATTCTTTTTCATACCACTTAAATATTTCTTTTTGAAATCAGAATAATACAAATCATTCCTATCGACAAACGCATCGGTTAGGAACACAATCTCTCCCAAATGTGGTTTCTGAGATAATAACTGGCTTTCGTTATGCCATTCATTTGTACCAAGAATTTTCGTGTCAATATTAAAATACTTCATCTGAGAAGCAATGATGCTTATTTCATCCGAATCTGCTATCGGGAGAAAGATCCCCTGAACGGCTTTCAATGGGATTGTCGTATTTTCAGGTGAGTATTTTTTTTCACTCAACTTCACCCCAGCACGCCGGATATTAAGAAATTGCTCACTCAAATCACTCTCACCCTTTGAATATGTTTCCCATGCAACAATCTTTCCTCCCAGTCTTTTCACTTCTCTGGCAAAACTTTCCGCTTGCGCTCTTCCAGATAGTTCATTTGAAGCAATAATTGCAAACATGTTCATCCCAAGTTTTTGTACAGCATACCGAGCCATTGCTTTCCCACGTGTTGCATAATCTGTATTTGTTTGAAAGATATAAGACCCAACTGATGCAATGCCATTGGCAGAAGCTGTAGGTGATAACAAAGGCACACGATATTTTTCAGCGACAACCGCACAACTAAACGTGATATCGCTGTAGAGAGACCCGATAACTGCTATTACATTATCCTCTTTGGATAAATCGTGTACTTTTTCTTTTGCGGTTGATGTATCTTGATTATCGTCATACGCGATTAGCGACACCCCACCGTTAAATTTTGATTCATTCTTGAATTCCTCTAACGCAAAAGAGATTCCATCTAATATCTCTTCTGCAATTTTTTTAATCGGACTTGTGGGATTATTTTTCATCAATGGAAGAACAGCACCTATCTTCAATTTTACAATACTATTTAACTTTTTTTTAAGTGCCTGAATTCTTCCATAATATAAACTTGGACGCTTATTGTCACCGATTTCATAAACTAATTCTTTGGCATAATTATGATCTCCCGCACGATACACTTTTTCGGATAAGATAATCCCGACTAAATCTTTAAAATTCCCCTTAGAGAATTTATTATAGAATTCATGTATTTGTTTAATATTTAGATGTTCTGTAAGTATAAATTCGAAAATTCGTGCCGCTTTGTTTGATAATATAGTATCTGTTGTATTCTCTAAACACTCGAATAATTGGGATGCTGCATAATAATAGTCCAATATCATTAGCTTGGATATTGCTATAGAGTATCGTACATCGTTAGTATATCGTGTATCAGGAAACATCTTGAGAAACTCTTGCAGTAAGGCACCGGATGCATTGTATTGCTTCAATTTAATAAGTGATTTGCCAGCCATGATGTAGGCAGCGGTCGTACGCTGGTGTATGGGTTCTTGCTGAAGTAAGAAATTAAATATATCAAGCGCCCCTTTTATATCATTCTGTCGATATAAATGAAGACCAAGTGAGAATTTATCTTCTACGGATGAATCATAGACATAATGTTCCTGACAAAAATTGACTGTTGTCAAAAAACACGATAAAGATAAATAATGTAATATGCGATGGATTGAGATCATTGGGACAGAAAAACATACATAAATTTGATAAGAATTTCAAATATAATCTCTTTTAAAAGCACGGAATCCTATCCATATAGATATCACGCCTAAAACTATCGAAAGTGCAAAAACACTTGTCATTCCATAAAGAAGGAGACTTTTATTAAAAGATTCACCACGCAGAATATATTGAAAATAATTCATAAAGGGATAAAACGTAAGGGCTACAATGATCGACAAATAAAACAAACTAACTAAAAAAGTCACAGTCGCACTTTGAGATGAAGCAATCCGTATTGGATTCTTTTCTCTAAAATCCGAAAAGAAACTACCCGCACCAAAATTGAGCCCGACCATCGCAATCGCAACACCCATCATTATTATAGATGCAGATTGAATAAGAATTGGATATTCCCATAGCGAGCGGTGTGAAAAGATGACAAGGATTTCGCTTATGAGAAGGATGGGAGTAATTGCAATAATGAATTTTAACCAATATATCTTAGACCTGCTGATAGGTGCAGTTAATACTTGCCATAAATTTGAACCTTCAATACTGACGCTTGGATAGACAAATCGCAGAGCAATCGAAGCAATCAAGAAAGCATTAAATAAAAGTAAAACCATGTAAGATACAGTTTGGAGAAAAGGTAAGTTCTGTTTCAGATTAATATTAGCTACACTAACGATAAACGTAAAAATAAGTATAGAGATAATTCCAAAATGTATCCATTGGCTTGGCTCTCTGAGAAACTGTAATATTTCTTTCTTTAATAAAACACTTGTTTGTTTTTCAAGGACTGGGGGCTTTAGCAATGAGAATATTTTAAATACCGGTAACTTAAATGACTGTTTACCATGCAGACTCAAAGATGCTATCCAACTTGGATAAAATAGTTTTTCCCCAACAACGACCATAATGATAAAAATAAAAATTGTTGCAATGTTAAGAAGGATTGTATACGATAAGGCAAAAGAAGATTCCCCCTTCATCATCCAGTACAACGACTCAGCAATCCAATAATTGGGAAGATATTTGGCGATCGCCGGATCTAAATACCCAAAATACTGATCGACGTGAGGATAGTGCTGCATAACCGCACTTACAAGACGAACGGGACTTGTTAATGAAAAATAACCGAACAAAGACCCAAGATAAATGAGAACAAGAATTAGAATTATTTTCCAAACACCAAGGACATCGGCAAATCTCATCACAAATAATAGTGTAATAACAGCAAGACAGCCGGCGATCAGCATAAACGGCAGAAGCATGAAAAACATCGTATGTAAATAAAATATCCATGGCATATCGAAGTGTGAACCGTAACCGAGTAATACTGCTAAAGCAATCAGGAAAAACATGGTCGAGCTGTAAAAGAAATTATCCAGGAACTTGATAATGAAGAGATTTCTATGTGAGAGTGGCTTTGTTAAATAATAATACATTTCCGGGGATCTATAAAAAGTCACGTACGAAACAATAATATTACCGACATTGATTGAAATGAAGTAAACAAAAAGTAACATCGAAAGAAATCTATGAAGCAGAAACAATCCTAATTTGGCTGTGTCGATCAGATAATCGGTAGCAATGCGTGTTGAATAGTAAGCCCCGATTGCAAATCCACAAAACACTATCAACGAAGCAATATTTTTGATAATATTAGAAGCTTTCCACTCCGTTGAAATCTTGTATAGACTTTTAAGTTTGAAGAAGGAGATATGGATAAGAACATTCATTTAGTTAACTCTAAGAAAACTGATTCGATCCTCCCATCCGAACCATCTTTCAGCAGACTCAATGCTTGAGTAGAATCTTCGAATATCAGGCGACCATCTTTGATAATTCCAACACGATCGCATAGTTCTTCAGCAACATGCAAGCTGTGTGTCGACATAAAAATTGTTACACCGTTGTGAGATTGTTGCTTCAAGGTTTGTTTTACGATGTGCGCACTTCTGGGATCCAAGCCTACCATTGGTTCATCGATGATTAAAACCTTTGGATTGTGTAAAAGCGATGCGGCGATTACGATGCGCTGGCGCATTCCCTGCGAATAATTTTCTGTTCGCTGATCAATCCATGAACCAATTTCAAACAAATCTATCAGCTCTTTAATTCGCTGGGATGTTAACAGGTGATCCATTTTGTATAGACCGGCACTGAAGAATAGGAATTCTCTGCCAGTGAGTTTTTCGTACAAAAATGGCTGGTCCGGAATATATCCAATCGACATTTTTGCCTCAACCGGCTGCTTTTGAATATCAAATTGATCGATAATGATTTTCCCTGATGATGGGGCATATAACCCAGTCATCATTTTTATCGTAGTCGTTTTACCTGCTCCGTTTGGACCGAGGAAACCATAAAATTCTCCCCGTTTTACTTCGATCGTTAAGCTATCCACCGCTTTGAATGCGCCAAATGCTTTGGTCAGATTATTAATGATAATCATCATTCAAAAGTGGTAAAGATAGATTATTTCCCCAACACCTGCTGAATTGAGTTAAGTAACTGATGTTACGCAAACAGAACTTTTTTAGACAAACGGATCGGTTGCAAGGATCGCAATTGTGCAAATGCAGACGACAATGCTTCCATATAAATATTTATTTTCAACGTTGTATGGCTCAAATGAGTTTTTATTTTTAACATCTCTAGTTTAATGTATGCACAGAGAGATGCAAAAAAGTGAGTTGTTTGTGTGACAACAGTACGTGTAGGTGATTTTTCTAATGACGCATTTTGCTTTAACGATTTGTGATAATCTTCGACATGCCATCGTGTACGATAGAGTGTCGTGATACGCTCATAGGTGAGTGTCGTATCACTGGTGAC
>JASEHD010000226.1 GCA_030019075.1 Bacteroidota bacterium | reverse complement strand
AGAAAGGCATTAATGAACTGAAATCAATCGGAGCAAAGATGGCTGGAACTCTCACCGTATCTGTGGCGCAGGGTGTCAAGGTTGTCAAACATAACGCACAGAGTGAACCAAAAGTATTCGGGCTTTTTGGCGGCTATAAATGGGAAATCAAATCCCCTGACGCTGACCCAATCATTATTGTAAAACCAGCCTCCTAACAACCGCATCAACGCGGACTGGCAATTCCGCTGCGCTCCATTGCCAGCCGGTTATGCGGAGCGTTAGCCCTGAAATGAATACTGAGGAAACAGAAAGGAGGCCTCAATGTTGAAGGTAGCTGAAATCAAGACAGCTATAGAAGAACTTCCTGAGAAGGACTTTGTCCAGTTGAGACAGTGGGTTTGGGAAAAGGACTGGCGAAAATGGGATGAACAAATCGAGATGGACTCGGAATCAGGAAAGTTGGACTTTCTAATCGAAGACGCCCTCGATGAAAAAAGTAAAGGACAGCTCAAGGAACTATA
>JASEHD010000225.1 GCA_030019075.1 Bacteroidota bacterium | reverse complement strand
CTTCTGTGTATCAGTTTTCCATCATCGGTTAACAGCTCTGCTCGGTATGTGTAACTCATCTTTGGCTGGAGTCCTTCATCGAATATTAAAGTATCAGTGTTTTGCAATCGCATAGAAAGAAGTGTCATAGTATCTCCCGCCTGCTCGGCGGGCAGGCGCCTCAATACTACTTTTCGTGATGAAACATCTGCTGAAAGAGTCAACTTAATCCATACTTCTGTACAAGCAGCATCTTCTACAGTGAGTGAGAATTTCGTTTTATCAAACGGTGTGGGCTGTGTAGGATTTTTACATGAGTTGAAACTGCCGATAAAGAAAATGAATGAAAACAGGAAAAGAAGGATTATAACGGAAAAAGCGTTCTTCACCATTGAAGGGTCCCCCATTGGTTTCCCAACCCAATTTATGTTCCTACCATATCGCTGTAACATCAACAATATCCTCGATTTGTTAAGGATAAGTTAGTCAAACTTTTCAATATTGTCAAGTAAAATTTTGAGGAAA
>JASEHD010000224.1 GCA_030019075.1 Bacteroidota bacterium | reverse complement strand
CCTAAAAGGATAAAAAGAATATTGTAGAAAAAGACTTGCTTATATTTTAGGTGATTCATAATCAAAGACCTCATTGGATTATTAACATTTTCTTTGTTATTCTACGAGATGCTGTAATTATTGAATAGTAATATACACCACTTGTCAATCCAGAGGCATCGAACGAGACACTGTGTTTCCCCGATTCAAGAACTTTATTCATTAGTGTTTTCAGTCGGCGTCCGAGAACATCATAAACTTCAATTCTTACCATCTCTCTATTTGGTATTATGAAATCCATTTCTGTTTGAGAATTAAATGGATTAGGATAGTTTTGTTCAAGACTGAACCGACTTGGGATTTGAGATTTAGGATTCTTGCCCGCCTCTGGCGGGTCGAGAATTTCGCCATCAGGAGGTGGAGGCGGCATCTCATCATCGGAAACAATCTTTACCAAAGCTCCAGCAGTTAGATTCCCCGATGTAGAAAGAACTAATTTCCCCAGTTGACTTACTTTCACCCAGTAACCTCTTCCCGGATA
>JASEHD010000223.1 GCA_030019075.1 Bacteroidota bacterium | reverse complement strand
CACATTCCCATTTTCAAAAATTCTTCTTTTGTAAAATAACCTCTTTTTTTGACATCTTTCAATTCTTTCATTAGTTTCAAAGTTTCGGCGTGTTCTTCTGTGCTAAGATTTTGTTTAATCAGTTCTTCAATTGTTTTATATTCTTTTTTCATCGTCATAAGTTAGGATTGATTCCAATTTTTATAAAGGTTCCGAAAGCCGCCGCCGAGCAATTGAATATAACTAGTGTATTAACGAACTTCGTATATATACCTACCTTTGGTATAATAGACGAACTTCGTTTATTTGTATTATAGAATTGTTTTCTCATATAATCACATACTATCAATCGGATTGTGTGTAGATTTCAGTAGTTTTTGTACTTCTATGCCCGAGTAACTCCTGAATGTAACGTATATCTACACCGGCTTCCAATAAATGCGTTGCAAATGAATGCCTCAATGTATGTATTGAGACATTCTTATGAATCTTTGCGTTTGCAACAGCATCTTTAAACACCTGCTGAGCGCTTCGTTCAGTTAAATGGTGACCACTCTGCTGACCC
>JASEHD010000222.1 GCA_030019075.1 Bacteroidota bacterium | reverse complement strand
GACTACCATTAGTGAAATAAATAATTACGGATTCTATGTCGAGCGGAGAGCAGAGAGCGAAGAGCAGTTCACGGAAATTCCGAACAGTTTCGTTCAAGGTGCAGGAACTACACTCGAGCCGCAATATTACTCTTTCATAGATAATACCATAACCGAAAACGGTTTGTATCATTACCGATTAAGGCAGGTTGATAACGATGGATTGACACATTACAGTCAGCCGGTGAGTATTAACGTAACGGCTTTGTCTGTTCGAGAATTAGCGCCCATAGAGTTTCGTGTTCACCAGAATTATCCGAATCCGTTTAATCCAACGACAACAATCAAATTCAGTGTTGAAAAAGTGGAACATGCAGCGGTCGTTGTTTATAATGTCTTAGGTCAGGAAGTTGCACGGCTGTTCGACGGTATTGCTGAACCCGGATATTATTATAAGGTTCAACTTAACGGCAGCTCACTGGGCTCTGGATTGTATTTCTATCGTGTCATAACAGATAGTAAATCCGATCTGAAAAAAATGCTGCTCATCAAATAAGGACATTTGTCCACGAAAAA
>JASEHD010000221.1 GCA_030019075.1 Bacteroidota bacterium | reverse complement strand
CCTGTGATTCGTTGCATCCGAACTTGTCGTAATGCTCTGCGTCCAAACTCCTTGAGAACTTCTATATCTCCAAGTTCATCATCAAGTGTTAAACGAACTTTTTTCTTCTCCATCTTCTCTATTACCTTGCCACTCTTTTCCTCAACTCCGACAACGGTGATCTCTACTTGCCCCTCTTGTAATGAATGACTTCGTAACAGGTGTTGCTTCGCGCTAACAACAATTTGCTCGCTTACCTTGGGGGAGAGTTCGTATGAGTTTTGCAACTCATACATAAACTCTCCCTCTGAACTTTTTATTTGTCTTCGATAATATTTTCTGTTCGTCATTTAGCACCTCAATTATTTTTGTTAATATACTCATTTTTGAGGTGCCAATTGGCACTATTTCAGTAAAGGCATATTTGAGATATTGATTGCCGTCTTTCGAGCCGGAACGATGGCCACGTTTTCCGCCTGAATCATTTGCACCGGGCGCAAGTCGACAATATGAACAATAATGTTTTGCATCGGCGAAGCGATTGATGTCACCTGTTTCCATGGCAATGATAGAGCCGGTAATGTCACCTATGCCGGGAATCGACATTAGCAATTGAACAGTTTGTGTTGGTCTTAGTTTCTTCTTAAAAAAAGATTCG
>JASEHD010000220.1 GCA_030019075.1 Bacteroidota bacterium | reverse complement strand
AGTGAGTTACTTCTCGCGAATTAACTAAATAACAATTTAACAAACAAACATTCCGCCAAAGGTCGACGACTCGTTGAGCGGATAAAAAAGGAGATACAAAAATGAGATACAATATATTTTTATTTATATTAAACTTCATAATCTCAACATCAATGTTGATCGCACAAAATAACTTTGTTACCTGGTCCTCATTTAATATGGGTTATGCAAGCTCAGGTACATCTAACACAACGGTGAAATCCATAGCAGGACAGTCGTTTGTTGGGTGTATGAAATACAGTAATAATTTTATCGAAAGCGGATTTCTTGCTGATACATTGTTTAGAAGTACGACGGTTGAAGTGATGCACCAAGAACTTCTGCCCACTTCCTACTCGCTCAGCCAAAATTACCCCAACCCATTTAACCCTTCAACAATTATTAGTTATCAGTTACCAGCCGCTAGTTGGGTAACATTGAAAGTGTTTGATGTGTTAGGGCGAGAAGTAGCAACATTAGTTAACGAGAAACGAGAAGCGGGAAGATATGAAGTTGAGTTCTCCGCCGAAGGCGGATCCGCCTCTGGCGGAGATGGTTCGAGGTTTTCGAGCGGTGTGTACTTTTATCGTTTTACATCAGTCGATCCTTCGACAAGCTCCCCAA
>JASEHD010000021.1:26150-32072 GCA_030019075.1 Bacteroidota bacterium | reverse complement strand
CTGATTATTTGAGTAGAAAATTGTTCGACCTACTATCTAATGAAACAAAAGAAAAATGGTTTAGGCTTTTAGAGGATTATGATAAATGTTTTTATATCGAGCCTCAAGAACAATTAATCAAGGTAATTAATTTAAGAGAGTTAACCTTTCAAAAGTATGAGAAAGAAATCATTAATCCAATACTTGACAATGCACTTGAAAAAGCTAAAGAAGAAGAGTTACGAAATGCAGGTTTAGATAATCAGTTGAAAGAATTGCAGGTGAAAAAGGAGTCAAATGGGGGAAATGAACAAACGAAATCTGAGATAAAGGACATCTTAAAATTTATTTTGTCTGATTTATCAAAGGTTCAAAAATTGAGATTAGAAGTTATTACGTATTTAAAGAAAGAAAATCCTAAGCTAAAATGTTCTCCAAGGTCTCTCCATACTTTGAAACCATCTCTAAAACAGAAAGGAAGGGATTATTTATACACCAGAGTTGGTAATCAGATAAATGCGAAAGATGTAATTGAAGAAGTTTTCCGTAAACCCAAAAAATCAAAGAAAAGAGATTATAATGAGCATGATTATAGATAAGTTCTAATAGACTTGACAGTGGGAATTTCCCACTATCATATTGTTCTCTGAGACTACAAAGCGTAATCTCGGAGAACCAGAAGCCGAAACCTTTTAGGACGGCTTCTCGGTGCTAACCACACCGAGGGGTTCTCCTAAAAGGTTTTTTATTTAATAAAAATGCCTTCATCATGCTATAAACTATCTGAGGGAAGAAAGCTCTTATATGATAATTAAAATACAAAAACTTGATCTTTTGGATATCCTTAAAAAATTTCTTAACTTTGTAAGCATAAAATTGAAAGTCTCTCTGAATATCGACTTAAGAGTTGGAGAAAATCGTAAACGCTGATCTCTCGCCAAAGCCGAGAAAGATTTATAATCAATTTACCGATACACAATCATCAAGCTGAAGTGGCGGAATTGGCAGACGCGCTGGACTCAAAATCCAGTCCGGCTTACCCCGGGTGTGGGTTCAACTCCCACCTTCAGCACTATTAGATTAGTGATTGTACTGAATTCTAAATGTACTACGTATATATCCTAAAATCTCTTAAAGATGGGAAAAAGTACATCGGCCTAACTAATGAGATTGACCGTCGCCTTAAGCAACACAATAACGGTGAAGTCTCATCAACAAAAAGTAGAAGACCCTTTTTTATTATTAAGATGCGAAGAGTATCAGAATAGAACAGAAGCTGCACTAAGAGAAAAATTTCTAAAAACTGGAGTTGGTAGAAAAGAATTAGCACAATTACTAAAACAATAACTATTTGCTGAAGTACCATTTAAGGTGAGCAATGACAAATTACGTCATCTCTCAGGACTTCGCTAGACTCCCGCCAAAGGCGGGTAAACAAAATCCAGCTTGCCCGCCTCTGGCAGGTCCGGCTTACCCCGGGTGTGGGTTTACCCGCCAAAGGCGGGTGAAACTCCCACCTCCAGCACAAAGCAATTCAAAAATTAAAATGCAAAAGGCAAAAACTCTCCTTCTCCATTACTCTTCCTCATTTATTTTAGTTACCTCAATACTTTATTTAAATCTCAATGTCTCTTTAGCTCAAACTGAACAACAGTTTATTTTCAAAGATGATTTTAAAAGTTATGAAAATGGTTCGTCTGGGAATCCCCCATGGCATCCAGTAAAAGGTAACTGGCAAATTATTGATGGAACTTACTTCCAGCAATCAACAGAATATGATTGTGCAAGTATGCTCGATATCTACTTAAAAGAATCCTTCGAGATAGAAGTATTGTTTGAACATCTTGAAGGTGAGCCGGGCATTGGATTCATTTTCTCTTCCCATCGAAGGGATAATATAGAATTTTCACAGATGGTGCGTTTCGATGGAAGCACAGTTTTACTTACTGGTTATTTTCAAAGTGGTGAATTCACCGGAACAACATCTGCAAAAACAGAAGAGATAAAACCAAATCGAAAGTATCACCTCGCTATTAGAGTAGATCGTGATAATAATCATTTAACTGTCTCGCTCGATAAAAAAGAAATCTTGCTTAACGCACCGATAAAATATTTAGGAGGTTATTTAGGTTTACAAAGTTCCGCAGGCAGGGTGCAATTTCATCAAGTTATCTTAAAAAAACTTCCGATGAACTCGGTACCGATTAATTTAAATTGGGTCAAAAGCTTCGCCATTACACCAGCACATCAATTTCTCATTCCAGATGAAATAAACGGTACCCTACAATTATTTGACGATAATGGTAATGAGATTCGAAAAATTGGGACACCAGCCGCATCAAAAGGACAACTTCACAAACCGAATGCCGTAGCGATGATTGATGACACGACTATCATAATAACAGATCGCGGAAGCAATCAGATACACAAATTCACTTTGGATGGAAAATGGATTCATTCGATTGGATGGAAAGGTAGTCAGCTTGGCCAATGCGATGAACCAGTCGCTGTTGCATCTAATTCAAACAGACAAATATTCGTGGTTGATAAAAATAATAATCGCATTCAGGTATTTGATGACCACCTAAATCCAATCGCACATTTCGGTACCGACAAATTGAGGGAACCTGTTGATCTTGCTATTCAAGATAGTATAATCTTGATAGTAAATGCTGGATATAGTCAAATTGAATTATTCAAATGGATTGGAAAAAAAGGATCATGGATAAAATCTATTAGTTATGGTGGAGGCGAAGGAAGAGGCATTGCAATTTTCAATAACAAAATTTACTTAAGTGTCGTTAATGAAGTCCGTGCTTACGATACGAGCGGTGTTCGGTTACATTCGTTCAAGGGACGAAGTATAGATTTTATCCTTCCACAACAAATAAAAATAGATAAGTCTCAGAACATTTATATAGGCGATTATTTCCATAGCAGAATAGTACAAACAAAAACAAACCTTCTAGACCCCGAACCGTTGATTACATCAAACGACTCATCTTCAGTAACAATCACATGGGAAAGTGATGAGAAAAGAAAAGGAGATATATTAATATCTTCACCCAATTCTGTAAACCTTATGAGGGAAATAGAACAAAACGAGAATAACAAACATTCAATCACATTAAAGAATCTCATACCAAAAACAACCTATTCATATGAATTTTCTCCAACACTGAAAACTATTCCAAAAACAAAAAATACGATGCCGCGTTACACATTTACTACCACAGCCGGTATGAAAACAAAAATATTTGCCCGTCTTCCTATGGTTGCTCTCATTTTCACGAATGTAATAGACACTGCAAACATCAACCCGCAAGCTGGCAAACAACCTTTACTTCCTGAATCGGAGATTGATCGAATTAAAAACCAGCTTGCGGATGGTGTAAAGTTTTACTGGATACATTCAGGTATGCGACTGTTTCTCGATTTAGAAATAATCGTTGTCCGTGACCCACTATACCGCAGCGATCTATATGGCAGCGAATGGTGGTATCCACCAAAAGATACCATGATTGAGAAATATTTAGAACTCAATCACAAGGACATTAAAAACTATCGTGGAATCCTATATTTGACTTGTACACAATGGTACGACACAACAAAAAATAAATATATTCATGCCGGTAAAGGCGGTGGATTTACTAACGGGATCGGTACAGGCAAAGGATTTGGTATTTCTTGGTGGGATGTAACCAGAACCAATCATAATGCTGGCAACAACTGGTTGATGGTGCATGAATTCAATCATCAACTTGATGATATTTTTCTTTCGAGCGGCTATCCCGAATATTGGTTCAATCATATATCCCCGACCATCGGAACCGCTGGACCATTTGGTGAACACTTTGATGCAAATGCTTACATATTGAAAATCGTTCCTCCAGAACAGTGGTACGATCTTAAATACACAACATTAGAAATTACCCGTGATACCGATGAAGATGGTATCCCCGACAGCGATCTAAAACTCCCACTTGATGAGGTACGGCTTCACAGTGACTCAACAAAAACAGATACCGATGGAGATGGTGTTTCGGATTTTGAAGAGTTATCATATTCAAACTGGATTAAGGAAGGTTGGGGTGAAACATATGGGGGAACCACTTCTTTTCCTATGCTCTCAAATAAAGATTCTGACGGTGATGGTGTGGATGATAAAAATGACTTAGCTCCATGCTATTCATTTATTCCAGAGATATATTATTCGAGTCAAGATAATCTGCAGCAATTTGTTTCCATCCAGGACGAGCGAATCCGGGCAGTTGTGCAGGCAGGATGGAATGAGGATTCATTATTCTTCCATTTCGAACTAGACCGCGTTACTCGAATAAAAATAATGATGGACGGAAACGCTGATGGATGGTTTTTGGGGCGGGATAATTATCTGATACTCCTTACTCCTAAAAATGATTCGATAATAATACCAAAAGTCCAAATATTAAATGCTACAGATCCTAAAAAGTGGCCCTTCATTGATCAAACACTAACAGAAAATCTTCATCTCACACCATCGATTTCTTTTTCAGAAAAAAAGTATCGTTTAAAAATCTCAATTCCAAAGAATATCCCACTGGGGTTTCAACTTCAATCAAATCAAAATATTGGCTTACTTTTCGGTTTTGAATGTGTTTTTGATGATGATGGAAGTAAACGATATTTAGACATCTTTGAACCGAACCGATTCTTTATCACAACACTAAAAAAATAAAAAAGCCAGGGAAATCCTGGCTTTAAATAGCATCTTCTCGAGTATAAAATCATTTCTTACGCTGACTGTACCAACCTGGTAATGGATCTTTTGCCATATAGAAAGACGAAGCAGTATTATACTCTTCAGGTTTCACGTTTCCTAAATCGTTTGCATACCGAGAAAGCGAGTACCATTCAGGAATAAATCCTGCCGTTTGATGTTGCATAAAAGGTTGTTCACCTTTATAAGGATATACTCGATCAATCATTGATGGATGAACTTGTCGTGTTTTCATAGCGTATTCAACCGAGTCAGTTACAGTAAAATTTCCCCATCTTACAATATCAATGATATCTTTCCTCGGCTCGCCAATAAGCTGTCCAGTTGTGCGATCAGCAGTATAGGCATATTTAACCAAACGAATTTCTCCAGTATTTAACAAATCCCATAAAACAGCACGAATGGGTTGTGGCTTTGCTGTGGAATCGAAATAATAAGAAACACTAAAGTTATATATTCTTGGTGAGGTAGGTCCTAATCTATGATGATTGCTGAACTTAATAGAATCATTGATAATTAAACCAAACCGATCAGGTGGAAGAGAAGCAGGAAAAATTCCATATTGTATAAAAACAGTTGGATCATATACCATGTAACCTGTATCTATCTTAGTAAAGATACTAAAATTAATAGTTCCAGTTACCTGATCGAAAAAGAAATGTTTTCTTTTTCCATATATCTCTAATACATATTTTCTGTATGTATCAACGTTCACGATATCAGCAAAATAAGCGTATAAAAAATCTTCAGTGCCTTGTTTTGTTGCTGTCCACGTTTCACCACCATCTTCTGTAGTTAAGATTGTTCCGCCCTTACCAAAAGCCCATCCTCGGTATCTATCAACGAATTCTACATAATTTAAATCAGTGTTCACTCCACTTTCTTTTAATTCCCACTTACCACCGAAATCTGATGTTTTTAATATCACACCTCCATCACCGACAATGAAACCTGTTTGACCTAAGTCCGGAATACGATTTCCATCGGCATCTAGGTCAGTAAAAAATACATTACGTAGTGTTTTTGGTGTAACGGAACGAGGGTAATCCTGCGGTACCCAGTATATTCCACCACTTTTTGAAAATAAAATTGAACCATCTTCACCAACAATCCAACCTGTATCTGCCACAAAGCATACATCAAAGAAATTCTTATCAGAAAACCCTGCGGGAGTTTTTATTTTA
>JASEHD010000021.1:0-26140 GCA_030019075.1 Bacteroidota bacterium | reverse complement strand
CGTCCTCTTAATATCGTACCCGACTCTCCAACTGCAACCATCTTGGGCCATCGATCTTCTTCGAGATGAATTGCGTGAAGATTGTGATGAGTTGGTCTTGGACCTGGAATATTATTAGACCATGTTTTACCAAGATTCGTAGTCATTATTATTGTACAGCTATCACCTACCGCATATCCTGTTTTACGATTCTCTCTTGCGAAATAAACATCACGAAGTGTTTTTCCGAAAACAGGATTCGTGACTGTATCAAATGAAAAATCGCCTAATGCAGTTCCATTGACTTTTAAGATATACCCAGAATCTCCTACGATTGCCCCACCTCGAGTAAATGTATTAAAACTAATCGCATGAAAATTTTTCTTTCTTATATGGTCTGGTATCCCAGATGGAGATTTATCTTGCCAATTCTCACCATTGTCATTAGAGAAAAGAATTGTGCCGTTCATACCAACTGCAAAAATATTTGCCGGTCGAATATAGTCATACCAATTAATTATTTTTTTCGTTGGATTATAAATTTCAATCCAAGAATATGCATAATATTTATCCGGCGAAATCGTAAATACCTCCGAAATAATCAAATCTTTTTCGGAAGGCGGCGGAGGCTTATCAGGTCTATCTGTTATTAAATCACAACCTGAAAAAAATAGAACTAAAACTACCAGAATAGAAAGCAAATTTTTCATTATTATTCTCATTAAATTCTCCATATAAATACTAAATAGTACGGGAACATTTTATAATTGTACTTCCAGTGTGAAAGAGTGCGTTCCCGGTAAATATTTAAAATAATTGTAGCCGTAATCAAGCATGCTCTTGATACCGATTGTATTCAGGTTTACACCAAATCCACCAGTAAATCCCTCGTGGTCATAGGCAAACTTCCAGCCCATCCGCAGTGCAACTGTCTCATTGAATATATACTCTCCTCCAAAATTATACTGCTCCTCTGCATCATTCATTCGCGCTATTTGTAACGTTGTGATCAATTCGTTTTCTTTCTCCTTCATTATATCTATTACTACACCAAAACGCAGCGCAGTCGGCAATGAATATTGCTCTTGTAAAAATTTTACATCCTTCCCAATGTTCGTTAATGATACTCCTATATGACTCCGAAGTATCGGTATATCGTATAGTGTACCTATATCGAATGCGAATGAGGATGCTCCGATTTCAGTATTGTATAAATATGATTGAATGTATTTTCCATTTATTCCAACTCTAAACTGATCGGTAACCTGACGAGCATAGGCGATGCTAAATGCATAATCACTTGCACGAAAAAATCTGCCCGTACCCTCTGGGAATGCCGGTGTGGTCTCTATCATGTCGTCCATTGTCAGCGTCGTTATGCTTGCTCCTACCGCTCCTATTCCAGGAAAGTTCTTTACCACACCCACAAATGAATGCTGGATATCAGCAAACCAAGCTGTGTACGTGAATCCTACACCCATATCGTTTACAGCCATCATACCGGCAGGATTAAATGCTATTGACGATGCACCCGATGCTACTGCAACCTGCGCTCCTCCTATACCTACTGCACGCGCACTCGTCGGTATTTTCAAAAATGCCTCCGATGTCGTCCCGGATCGATTACCTGCTTCCGTTTCTTTTATTATCCCTAACATTAATATTACTGTGAGCAATATTTTTATTTTCTTTGTCTGTTTCATGGTTTGATCTCCTTTATTCTCTCTCAGCGTATCAATACAAATTTACCTATCTGGGTTCCCACAGTTGACTCAACGGAATATACATATACTCCGCTTGCCAGTGCTCGATTGCTCTCACTTAACAAATCCCAATCAATCTCTCCTCGATCATCTGCATATTCCGCTATTACCCGACTCCCTTTACGATAACCACTCTCAGGGGCATTCGATATCGTCGTTATCAAATCGCCTGTCAATGTGAATATACGTATCGTCCATGAACCTTTAGGTAAATGAATGAATTTTACTTTTCGTTTATTTTCATCCCAATTTTTCGCTAAACCTTCCCAACCACCGGTCTCATATGTATATTCCTGATCTACACGATATGGATTCGGTACTACGAGTACTTCTCCAATATTCAAGGATGGTGCAAACGGAAGATCGATTCTCTTCCGATTTTCTCGTATGCTTGATTCTATGGCCGCGGAAAATAATGTATCATAAATTATCGTTTCATCGGGTAATTTTATGGGAGTTATTGATACATCAGGGAGTCCATATGTCGTTACTGCATACCAATACCGTTTTCCCCGCACAAGATTCGAATCGATGAAAGTTGTGTCGTCTTCTGTTAATGTCAAAGTCGTCGCGGTATCAGGAAGTGTTACTTCTTTTAACAGCGTAAAACTTGTGATTTCAGGAAAATCACCAATGTCCTCGCTACGATAGAGGCGAAAACCTGAGAAGATTCTACCACCTGGCAAATATCCATTTGCATCACAATTATAAATCTTTGACTGATATCGCTGACCACAGGGCGGGTTTCTACGGCGCCAATGATCGTCAGGATATTTTATCTCGACATATTTATTCGAATCATCCCACACATCAAACGGTCCGAATGTGGTATCACCCAATGAGCTTTTGTGGGGATACCAGGTAAGTTTTACTCCGTTTATCTTCTTACCTTCATGTTCAGATAAAACTTCTACATCTAATGCAGGCGATGTGGGCTCTATCGGTTTTATATAACCTCGTTTAAATAATCTAATAACTTTTTCGGCATTCTCTTTTAAATTTCCCGGTCCTTCGGCAACACTATGGCCAGCTACCAATGCTACAGATATTTTTAATGTATCGCCAGGTTTGAGTGAATCGAATTTACCAAACGAGAATAAAAACCTTGTATCGGATGTATTATCGGGTGATTGATTAGGGGCAATTGGATCAGGGAATGCTTCACCTGACATCCATGAATAAATTGCTGAATCATTAGTTCCCGGATCAGGTGTAGTACTAAAATCAGACCATTGATAAATATACTTTAAATCTTCGAGTGGTTTAGGTGTTTGGAGAACGGTTATTCCGACCGGTGTCGATCCGCGATCTATAGGATTATGAGTGTATGCAGTTCGCAGTGTCTCCATATAAGCTGAATAATTACGCTCCCAATATCGGGATAGATTTGCAGGACCAATATCCATATCAGCGAAAAACCCTACGTATACATCTCGGATTACTTTTCGTCCCATATTAATAAAAATGTAATCAAATGGAAGAATACCTTCTCCGAATGCACCATCCCATGCATACGATTTTTGAATAACTTTAATCCACATCGGTTTGTGATCACCGATTTGGGGAACATCAGGAGGAACATGTCCCAACATAAAAGTATCAATTGCTGAACAATAATAATCTTGATCAGAAATCGCAGCATAATCTTCATCAACATGTGGTTCGCCATGATCTGGCAATCCGTTTTTCTCGGTATAATAATCCCTTTTATCAGAAGAAATTACCGGATATGTTCCGTCGGGATTCGGGTGGCATTTATCAACTTCACCAGGGCGAAAATTATCGAATGCCGGATCGGGATTCGTTTCAGGATCATAAGACCCTTTGCAACCAACTTCTAAGCTATCGGGGATGCCATCTTCCCCTACGTCATCAAATATTGGGTCCCAATCACCATCATTATCAATTCCATCGAGGTCGTCTTCATCTACCTTTCCATCTCCATCATCATCGTACCCACGCAAACTGGGATAATATTTTCCTGTTTTTGGGTCGGTGCTTTCGAGAATCGAAGTTCTCCACATTCGCTCTCGGTATAAATGTCGACGCTCGGGTAGAAATTCTTTTCTCGCGTCCGAGCCATTATACCCCTCAGTAACCCTTCTTTCACCATCAAGAATGCCCGCTATCCTGGGACCTGCACCATATATATGCTCGACACCCGAGCCGGCTGGGTACTCCATTCCAAAGCCATCTGGTACATCTTGTTGACGATCCCACGCTTGTATTCCCATGGCCATCTGGTTACTTATCCACACACGCATATTAAATCCCTGCTTAACCTTTATGGCATAATTAGCAGTTGCTTTGGGTAAACGTTGTTTTTTTGTATGTGATAATGCAACATAACCAATAGTGCTGAACAACAATATCAGTATTATACATCTTTTCATTTTTTAGAATCCTTTTTATTTACGAATTTACTTTTTATTAATCCCAATTCATTTTTATCCCCAAAATAAACTGACGGGGTGGGTCAAAATAGGTGGGATTGAGAAACATTGATTCAGATTTTGAATAGGGCAATATGGAATTTGCGCCTATGTTGTCAGGATCAATATCCCCATACTTAAATACCCGACCGGTGTGATTGAAAATTGAATACTTGGTCGGATTTCGACGGTCTAACAAGTTTTGAATATCAAATGTTACTAATAAATTGATAGTCTCAAAAAGATAGAACCCTTTATAAATATTCAAATTTACCGTAGTGGTATAGGGGGCAGTTTCACTATTTATTAAATAAACATTCCTCGCGGTTACACGACTTCCCTGAAATCCTGTGTACGGAAATCCGCTGCCATAACTCCATGTGACCGAGATACCATAATTATTGACGAATGGTAAACCAAAAAATTTGCCTTCTTCTCTTTGTCCAACCCGGTAAGTTGCAAATATATTTGCTGTATGATTCTGATCCCAATCAAGTCGTGTTTCGCGTGGTAATTGATACTCTGGTTGGAATATACTTGCTAAAGGATTCGAAGAACGACCTTTTGCAATTTGATATGAATAACTAAAAGCTGTTGAGAAATTTCCTGCAAAAGCTTGATTTAATGTTATTTCAAAACCACGAGCGCTTGCGTAATCAAGATTTTTATAAACATTATTGTCACCACGGTCTACTAGGGCAGGATAATCGAAGATATCCTTATAGAATGCATGAACAGCGAAAGCCATATCATCTGAAAATTGGTTTTCAAAACCTGCTTCATAAGCAACTGTCCTTTGTGGTTTAAGATTGGGATTCCCGATCCAATTGCCTGAAGCACCAACGATAAATGGATCCCGATAATAATTATCACGATCGGGCAACTGGAGAAAATGACCATAATTAAAATAAAATACTATTCGATCAGTTACAGGATAACCGATTGATAATCGTGGACTAAAATAACCGTGTGTTAAAAAATACCAGAATCTTGTACCATTATCTAAACCATTATTTATTTTAGATACACTATCTTTACCCGGCATATTATCAACCCAATCAGGTAAATATTTTCCTTCTAACTTAGGTTCCCAATTATAAGCTACCTTCCATGCGTCGATAAACGCAAGATCGTAAACTTGTTTACCAAGATCAAAGAAATCGTACCTTATACCGACATGTAGATTCAATCCCGCTAATTCAATGTTGTCTTGGATGTATAAGCCCCCCCGACTCGGATATTGATTCATATGCCAACGATAAATACCATAACCTGGATATTCACCACGTGAATATTTTTCATTCCCGGTTGAATCAGGATGATGAAAATCCCCAGTTGGATAATGTATTTCCGTAGAATAAATGTGCTCAGAGTTAAATTCAAAACCGGATTTAAGCATGTGTAACGGATGAATTTGACTATTGAAATCGAACCGTGTCGTTATCACTTCCGTTTTTGATTTATACCAACGTTGCCCAGTTCCTATGTCCATGAATCCATCACGATTTAAATCATTATATCCTAAATCTACGTTTGTGAAAGAATAATCGGGAGGTCTTAAACCTGCGACATCGTTACCATCCTGATTCTCTAATTTTGCCAAATACCATCGGATGAAGGTCTTTGGACTAAAAAAGTGTTGCCAGGATAAATTATGCTGGATAGACAAACTAGTGCCAAGTGAAGATGAATCAGCTCGATATTTCCATAGATTGAGATAATTATGTTTTGTAGAAAGACTCGCTCTATATCCATAACTTATTTGGTCATCACCGCTAATATCATATCTTAGTTTAGAATTAATTGTGAAGGAATTATTTTGGTTATCGCGATATCTAAAACCCACACCATCCAATATACCACCCAAAAACCCCTTTAATTCTACTTTCCGCTCGATAGGATTGTAGAACTCATTCTGTGCATAATTGTACGCTCCATCACTTCGATCTATATCTGCGCTTAAGAAAAATGTTAGAGCTCCGGGTGGTTTGAAACCAAAAGTTGGTAATAGATACTTTGTTATCGGCTCCGGACCACCTACGGAGAAGGAGGTATAAGCTTCGTTTTGATTATCTGAGACGAAGCGGTCAGTTCGATATTGTATAGATCCAGTATAACGATCGGATCCAGATTTTGTAACGATATTGATGATTCCTGATTGAGCATTTCCATAATCAGCATCAAAGCCACTCGTTTGTACACTAACCGACTGAATTGCATTTGCTGAAACTGCTAAACCACTTGCCCCTCCGCCTACTACACCCGATTGAACACCTGCGTAAAGCTGAGCAAGTTGTGCGTTAGCGCTTGTTGTTGCCAATAAATCACCCGAATTACCTATGATATTATTAGTCGGAATGCCATCAACCAAATATTGAACCTCATTAGCCCGTCCACCCCTCAGGAAAAGATTATTACCTTGTTTTACTACGCCAGCTTGTAACCGTAAAACATCTTCGACACTTTTAACATTTGGTATACTTTGGATCGCTTTCTCACTCACTGTTTGTGTTGAGGATGTGGTTAATGTATTAACTAACTGTTGGTCGGCGGTGATTGTCACCCCTGTTAATTGAACTTCACTTGAAGTTAACTTAAAATTTAGTGGCGTGGTTTCGTCAGCACCGACCTTCACATCACTGACCTCAACCGTAGCATAACCAACCTGACTCGCGCGGACAGTATAACCTCCAATAGGAACACCAATAATTGTGTATTTACCATCCATATCAGTAATCGCACCGCGTGTTGTACCAACCACCAGGACATTAACACCTATGACAGCTTCACCTGAGATAGCATCGGTAATCTTTCCAACAATCTTTCCCGTATTGCCTGCAAAAAGATTAAAACTGATGATAATAATCAAAAATATGAAGAATGATAATCGTAACATTGTCTTCATAAATAGTTTCCTTTCTATTTTTTATAATCAAAATCTTGTAGTACTTTTTCAATTGTCGAATACACACTTTGTCGTTCCATATAGTACAGAGGAATACCAAAAAATACTGCATCAAACGTTACACCTAAGTATCTAACTGATAGCGGCCTTTTTATGAATGTATCTTCAAGTATGATTGGCCTCGGCGGCCGTCCATCATAACCAATTATACCATTATTCAAAGATTTGAAAGTATGAATTATTTCTCCAAAACCTACTGGATAATTCAACCATATATGTCTCAAAGCGTACCTGCTGGTTTCTGTTCCAATGATCTTCCCCAACCAAGCCGAATTCATCTTGGTTGTATCTAAGTTAAGCCCTGGATAACCATGCAGGCCGTTAGCTCCAATAAATTCTGAATAGAGGATCGGATCGCTTCGATAATTACCTTCTGATTTTATATGCCACACTCTCTCATAAAATGATCCAGTATTCGGGGCATTTAAATTAGTACTAAGGCACCAACCGGTAAAAATAGCTTTACCACCAACATAACAATAATCCCTTATAATACGTTGGCGGCTCTCATTAAAATCTACATACGGAGGATAATTCATTTCATCTTTTAAAGGATCCTTGACTGTTTCTGAATAATATAACACAAGATTATATTTACCAATTTCATTGTTTCCTGGAAAACTGCCATTCGGCGGATCTACATCAACTGTCCAAAACTTCATTTGTGATTCTGAAAATCCGAGACCAATGAAAATATTTTTATAAAAAGAATCCAACATCGCAGCGGATGGTAGCCACGGAGTACCGCTACCTTTAATGCTATTTGTCCAGGATGCATTAATAAAAAGTATTTTATTCTCTTGTGGTAGATCAGATCGTAAAAAAGGAGGATAAACTGTATTAAATTTGCAGTAGGCTGAATCGAATTCAGGGGGGCGTGTTGTATCAGGATGGTATCTTTGATACCATCCCACAGTATCTATAACTTTGAACTCATTTCTTGCTTGAACATAGAACGTATGAGAAGTTGCAATTGAATCTGGGAAATGTGAGGCAGTAACATATGCTTCTTCGCTGGTGCTCCACGGCGACCATGGGATAGAATCAACTTTTGCACGCCATTGTGCAGTATCACATACCCAACGATATTCAATTGTCCGGCTGTTGGGATCAATACCTTTAAATACAAATCTGATCCCACTAAAAGTGGGAGTGGTTCTACCAAGAACGAACAAAGTATCTTTAATATTAGGACATAAACCATAAACCAGAAAAGTTTTTGGAGCATTTACCTTGGGCGTAACAAATGAGAGACGTGCAGGTATCCGAGATATTTCTCCTAAATTATCGATGGCTGTAACCTCGAACGTTTGATTATTCCATTTTGCCTCCGAATTAAAGATAAAAGTTCCCGAGTTTGGATTCGTATGAGGCGGGAAATCTGCTTTTACCCGTAAACCCGTTGATTGCGCACGAATTGAATCAGGATTTGACGCGTATACTCTCACACCTGCAATAGTTATCGTATCTCCCCTTGCAAGTGAATCAGTTCTTTGTTTGTCTAAACCTTCATCAGGAGGTAGAGTAGCAAAAAACTTGTAGACTGAGGGAACTAATTTTTCATTTTCAGTTATAGCAAGTAACGCAAACTTCTTTATTATAATGTTAAGTATGGTTTTATAATCTTCAAATATTCCAGGATCATCCTGACTATGTTTAGTGACCCAACGATATTTGAATCCAACAACATATCCGTCCGGATCGTCACCGACCCAGTTTAGAGTAACTCTTGGTGATTGGCTTGTATCACCATCCTTAGGTACATTTGACACTCTGGTTATCGGTAGTTGGTTCCCATGTGGTGAACCTGGATTTTTTGGATTGCTACAATCCCACGAAAAAATAATTCCTAACAGAAGTAGGAGATGGATTGGGTTTTTTGTAGATAAAATATGTTTCAAGTTTATCATTTTATCTCTTTCTATTTCAAAATTATTGAATTGTTATGTTGTAAGATGGACTAAATTTGTATCTGAATGCACCTCTGACAAGTGATTTATCTAAATCGATCGTTAGTAGGATTTTAGTTATTTGACCCTCATTCACGCGAAAATTTTTCTCAAATCTCAACAACGGTTGGAAATCCTCAGGTCGTTCGACATTGATATTCTGGTAACCATTCAAGATAACTTCCTTTTTAGGTTCAATTAGCATCAATACACCGATATAATCTCCAGGTGGTACAAATGTTTGACCAATAATGAGCGATAAATTATAAGCGCGAACATCAAGTGTATTTACAATCATTGTCTTAGACTCTATTGCTTTAATATCAGGAAAGATTACCGCTTGCGCTCCATCCGATCTTATTGCTTTAAGAGAAGCAATACTGATTTCAAAACTATTGGTTCCGGTATCACCCTGAGCGTTGATCCAAAAAAATGGTATCCCGGTAGAATATGTGCCTAAGTTGATCTCCATAATTCCAGGTTGTGGAGATTCATATTCATATTGACAATTGACATTAAAAAGTGCGAATACAACTGCTATTATTCCTATCGCACAAACCGTTAAATAAATGTTATTATACTTCATACTTTATTTTATGGTGGCAGTTTTAGAGGGATTTATTATTGATATTAATTGATTTATTGTAGTATAACAAAAAAAATCTTTATAATCAAGTTAATTTAATAAATATTTTCCTATTTTTCAACAATTTTATCATCTTTTTGGTGATAACGAAATATTTCGTATTATTCACATTAATAAACAGCTTATGGAACATATTAAAAATATTATGAAAATCAAAATTTTTTCTATTATAATTCTTTCTTTTGTAGTCATTTTAACATCATGCAAAGATGGTACTCAAGATGTTACACCTTATGGGCCTGTATGGGTAACTTTTCCGAATCGTGATATTCCAAACCTGATAAGTAATAACATTCATTCAATCTCACGTGGGTCGGATGGACGAATATGGTTTGGCACAGATAGCGGGGGTGTATCGTATTATAATAATTCTTGGAAACGGGATGTTGAACATTTTGAATGTTGGTTTTATGGGCAAGGCGGCAGAATAAATATCCCGAAAGTTACTGCAATTGCGAAAGGTTATGGAGTTGGTACATGGTTTGGTTCATGGCGGTGCGGTGTTACTCGCTATAATTCAGCAAGTCAGGATCCTTGGAAAAAATATTTACCTGGTGAGGCAATTAAAAGTATTGCTGTCGATCACCTGTATTATGGCGATGTATGGGTTGTCACTTTTGGAGATACCTACTGTATAAAACCCCTTGGCACTGAAAAAGATACAGTATTAAGATATTTCTCACAACCATTATTATCTGGCTCTGTTAATTGTGTCACTTTTAATCCGGTAAATAAATGGTTCTTCTTTGGAACGAATGCTGGTTTTGTTTATTTGAACGACAATAATGAATTGGGAGATTACTATTTGACTGGACCTAATAAATCTACAGTGAAAGCAATTGCGGTCGAATACTCAAACACAGTATGGTTAGGTAAAGTATATGGCCTAACAAGCTTTAATCCTTCTACTAATGTAGAACGCCACTATCCAGAAATCCGTGATGTTATTTCAATTACAACGGATTTTTATTCTGTGTGTTGGATCGGAACTAGCACTGGACTCTATCAAATGAAGGATTCCACTAAGACTGCTTTTACGACTCGCAACACATCTGCTTTACCTAGCAATAGAATCCAATCTCTTTATTATGACAATAAAGGAAATTTATGGATAGGGACTGACAAAGGGATAGCTGTATATAACGAAAAAGGTACTCAGTTATAAAACTCTGAAAATCAATACAAAAACCCGAAATAATCTGCGTCAGCAGATTTTTATTTCGCTTGGTTCACCATTTTTTTTAACTGTTAATTTTCTTCCTCTCCACCAAATTATATAATTCTTATCTTTCAATTCAATATGAATTGGGATGCCTCGAATAAATATCTTCTCCATTTTAAACCACTTGAGATTAGAAAGGAATGGATCTACAATGATGAACTTATCAGATACTCTTATCCCCGCAACATACTTAATGATCAGATCAACTACCCACGAATGCTGGTAATCATCCACTCCACGATAGATGGAAGGTTGTCCTGTAAATGAATTGTAATGCTCAAAACAATTTGGTCGCTTTGAATCACCGTGATAAAACATCATCTTGATATACTGAGAAATAAACTCTACGCTCTTAGCTCTCAGCTCTTTGCTATTAAATCTAATCGCTGTTTGAGCAAGAACTTCCGCGCTGTGGCTATTCGTCATGGGCCAAACTCTACCATTCCACGGACAGTTCATCCTCTTCCCTTTCCACTCCGGCTCGGCAGAAAAATATTTATCATCTGCACCCGACGACGGAACAGGATAAGGTATCCAGAATTCTTTTGGATTTAAAAGATGACGCTTGAGACCCGAAACATGAATCTTTGAAACAATATCTGTGAAGTATGGATAGAAGCAGACAGCCGCTTTGACTTTCGTCCTTTTTCCCGTCTTCGGATTCAAATCAAAAAACATTTCCTCTTTGGGGTCCCACATTTTTTCAAGAACTGCTCGCTTTATCTTTTCCGCTCCATTAATCCAATAATCCATTCCTCCATTCTTCAAATTTAATTCCTTCGACATCCATCCTAATGCTTGCTTCAATTCATAAATATAAATCGTTACATCAACACCTTTAAGTCGAAATACCTTTCCCCAGTTATCCATATCTGCATTCGGATCGACTGCGAGGTATCGGTGCATATATTCCTGACCTGTTTCGTAATGATTGTCAATATCATACAAACCGCTCTTTTCCTTATCGCGTTCACGATCAAAGTAACGAACATATTTTACAAGTCCATTATATGCTTTTTTCAAGAAAATTTTATCGGGATGGATTTGATAAAGTTCTCGTACAGCATTTCCCCAGTTCGCATGATAAAAGGGTTCGATCCCGCCGTTGGCGGGACTCACCCCAAGCTTCTCTTGTCGATAGTAGTTAACGCCAATATATCCTCGGAAGCCGCCATCATTTCTTTGGTTCTCGATAAAAGTGAGTAAACTTCCCTGTGCTAACTTTGGATCATGTCTCCAACGGTTTTCTAACATATGGCATGGTGAGCTGTAAGAAATTGGTGCACGAAAATATCCTATCCCTTCACAAACAAAAGGATGTTTATAGTTTCCTTCTTCTGTATCAATCGTATTAAGTTTTAATCCATACCAACGATACCAATAATAGCGAGTAAGATATTCATCCGAACATTCAAAGTATGGAACACTCGAAAAGTATTCATTCCAACTCTTCTCACTTACAGCGATTGGATTTTTCATCTTTCGAGTTGTAGTAATATTTTTCTTAACTTCATTTCTGGTTGGTGCAGCCCCAAAGAATATCGAAACACTTTCTTCGCTCTCCACTCTAAGCTCTAAGCTCATATGAAGAGCCATAAAAATCAATCCGTCATTATTTACTCCCTTCAACTTGATTTCATTTGGAAGCTTTCCATTCATAAACTTCTCGACAAAAGGAGTTAACCGCCAGTGGGGTTGACTGGTTGATCCTTCACTTAAGTTAATAGAATAAGATTTCATCTTTCGATTAAGACCAAAGGAACAGTTTATACGGATTAATGGAGTGTTGGATTGATGGATATGACGCGTGTGTTTTGTGAAGTTAATCCCTGATTTCTCGACCTTAACATCAGATATCCACGTATTCTTTTTTGATGGACGACTTGGCTGGATAGTCCATGCAATCAAATGAATCTTTCGTTTCTTGCGTAATTTATTTCTAACTTTGATGACAGAAGCTAAAACATCATTCGGCAAACAACACTTGTCCTCGTTAAAACTCAGGTCAGATTTCGGATTTCGGATTTCGGATTTCGGTGACTGATATCCGACATCTAACATCTGAAATCTTGTAGTCAGCTTTGATGGATTCCACTCCCTTTCCACTCCCCGTAAAGGAATCTCCACTCCATCCTCATCAAGAATCGTCCACGTAAACACCGGCTCAATTTCGTAATTGTAGTAGTGTGCTTTATCCCAGAAGCCGGGATAATCGAGCCAGACGGGGAACGCCGGCGCCCACAGTAGACGATTGCCTCCACCGAGGTACCACTTGTCATTTCGTTCTAAGTATTTAAGTACGTTTAGTCTTTTCATAATTATCCTTTGCGTACTCTGCGTCTTTGCGTTTAACTTCTATCTATCGCAAAGCCGCAAAGAACGCAGAGATTTATTTTAATGTAATCACAATTTCTTTACGGACGAATTCTTGCTTGGGCTTTTTGTCAAATGTAATCTTATGCCAGTCACCTGCATACTTTGTCCCTTCAATCTCGACTTCTAAAAAAGACCACAGATCGATATCATAAGTTACACCACTCAAACCTTCGACTGTTAAGACAAGCCTTTTACCATCAAATTTCTCTGAGATTATGCGAAGCTCACTGTTAATAGACCCGTGATTAATTCTATAGCTTACGCGACTATCCATACGTAACAGTTTATAACCTACTATTCCAATGTATCCAATAGGTTTGTAGTTAATTAGTACTTGAGCATCATCTAAAACTTTAAATTTGGTTATAGCGTGTTTATCTTGCCCAAAGATCATAACGTCGAATGGTATTGATGTTCTCGACGTGTCAGAATTAAATCTAGGCGAAGGAATAGATACTCTTGTAATTTCAGATCCAAAATCCAAAGATGGATAGAATTCAACTGAAACGCTATCAGTTCCCTTTTTGCTCACACCAATGCTTACACCAGCCTTAGGACCAAGCCAAGATTGATTCAGTAAACTGAGGATGAGAGTATCATATCCAATTCGTATATTAGTAATTGATAGTACTGGACCTGCAAAAGTCGGAACATGCGGAGTCAGGCGAACTATTTTGTTCACCCCATCAACATCCAATCCCAACAACCCTCTCACCAACGGCAGCATATAGCCGGTTGTTGAGAAACCCTGATGATGATAAGCTTCGCCTAATTTTGTGTTCAACTCACCAGAGAATACTTCCGGTACAACACCAAGTGCATTATCAAAAGTATGTTTGATGTTTGCTTGCAGAATCTGGTATCCCGAAAGTGCGTAGTGATGCTTGAACTGCGCCGTGTTGAAAAACATCCCGATGAAGGGCCAAACAGCACCGTAGTTATAGTTCGTCGGTTCGAATAATTCGCTCTTATTGGAAAGTGTTCGCACTCCCCAATCCGTACACAAGTCCGCTGAATTAAATGCCTCTATGCTCTTTGCACTTCGTTCTTCATCAAGCAAACCAAACATCATGGCCACACCAGACCATGGAGTTTTTTCTTTCACCTGTTCGCCTTTCTCTGTAGCACCATAAGCGTAATAACCTTCTTTCTCTAACCAGAAAAGTTTCTCCAATCTTGGTTGTGCTTTCTTATACTGAGCATCTGCTTGAGTTGCCACCAAGCTATCCCCCATAAGTTCTGCCATGTACTTCATTTCTTTAATACCTTGAACGAAGACACCACATGTGTACACGTCAGCATAAATACCTACGAGCTTACCAAACTCCAGCGCACCAAGCCCAGCACCTTTTAAATCCATTAATCCATCTCCATCGCTGTCTTTGCTCAAGCACCATTCATAAGCTTGTTTGACCGATTTCCAACTGTGTCTCAAAAACTCCACGTCACCGCTTGTTCGGACGTAATCTGCTATCGCCACAAGATACCAAGGCGAAGTATCAGCATGATTGTAACCATAACGGTAATCATTCCACCAATCGCAAAGCCCATCGCTTTGTGAAAGCTCGTGTGCCATTTTTCCAACATCAACTGGAGGATCGTTTGGATTCTTTTTTCGGATTGGGAAATTATCCTGCCTTTGCCATTTTTGAGTGAAAGCAAGTGCATCTCTCGCTTGCTGGAACATACCGACGCTGTTCATTGTGAGAATGTTAATGAAAGCATCACCACCAAAATACCAAGCAAAACCGGGACGCGCACCGCCGCCCGAAAGTCCAAAGCCGGCAACCATTCCATAACCGAGTCGAGGATTTTTTATCATGAGATTATCGAGTGCAACTTTACCCCACTCATAAGCCAAATTGATTTCTTTGTCAGGAGTTGTAATCTGCATAGTTGATGTGCGGAGATTCTGATAATAATCGTAGCACTCACGATAATAGTTCTCTGCATTCTTCCAGAGTCGATTGTATGTAGCTTTAACAGAATCATACTTCATTTTCCAGTTCACCGTATCGGGCATTGCACCTGTAATAATAATCGGGATAAATTTTCCTTCCGTCTCTTTAGGTTTAACATCAATCCGAAATTGTAACGGATTATCACCGAACATGTGTGCGGGTGGTGCAGCCATTTGCTGTCCTGCGGGTGAACCACAAAGAACGATTGCACGCCATTGTGCTTCAGAAATTACATATCCCTTCACTTCATCATCCCAATAACTAAATTGTCCCCCGATGCCTGCGGGCCACATTGGCTGCATGACAGGGATGAATCCAGGAATTATTGAGAGTGGAGTGGTTGTGTAAACATCGAGCAAAATAATTGCACCCGGTTCATCTCTCGGTATAAAAAAATGTTGTTTGACTGTAAAAGATTCATATGTGTATATCAACGTTGTAACTTCGGGTGTTACAGAAATTGTTCGAACAATATCCTTAGCAAGAATTGGTTGAGTTGAAGTTCCAAGTATAAATTGCAGCTCGAAGTTCCTCAGCGGTTTCCAGGGCCAAACCCACATCTCGAACTGACCGCTCTCGTAGCCCATAAGTCCAGCCCGCGGACCAATTTTATCGAAGTACTGAGTTGGCTGGGCGAGACGGGAAAGCTCGAGGTCGTTGGGTTTGAGTTCAAATGAGGGAATAAAATTTTCTGTTTCTTTCTTCAACTGAGAAAAAGAAAGAGAGAAACAAAGCAGCAATAGTAAGAGAAGGTTTTTCATAAACACTTTGAAGATTGTTTCAAGATTCATGTTTCATAATTATTTATAGATTTTCTTTTGTTTTCGAATTGCATATTTAGCCTTAGGTTCTTCAACTCTGAACCCAATTGGGCGTTTAGATTTTACTGGTGGCTCGAGTAAGTGCCTAATAGTTTCTATGATAGCTTTAATCTGTTCATCATGTTGGTCAATTCTCTCCTCAAGCAACTTGAATTTCTCTGCAAGCTCCTTATGACTTGTTATCAATTCACGAAGATGCACGAAAGCTTTAATTATTAAAATACTCATACACACTGCCCGCTCACTCTTGAGCACAGTTGCCAGCATCGCAACTCCATGCTCTGTGAAGACATAAGGTAACACTGATGAATGTTTAAGGGTACTGAACCGGTGCCAATTTGTCACCAGTTCATGCTTCTCTCTTTTCGTAAGTTTGAACATAAACTCGCTTGGGAAACGTTCTTTGTTCCGTTTAACTTGACGATTCAAGTGTTTTGTTTCTACACCATAAAGCTCGGCAAGGTCTCGGTCAATCATGACCTTGAGGCCCCTGATAATGAAAATACGCTGCTCAATTAAGCCCGCTGGTATGATAGATTTGGTAGTCATATTAGTTCCCTCAAATGCTCGTATGGTTTCATTTTATTAACTTCTTTATCAACTGTATCTGTCCCGCATGGTACACATCGTGCATCGCAATACCTGTGAGTATCGAACGATTATCTACTTGACTGCCGTAAGGAGTTTTTGATAAATCAGCATCTTTCAATATAGAAATAGCTTCGACCATAGAGCAGTGCATTTTTTCTAATAGTCGAATATCTTGCTTCCATTGTTCTTTATTTAGTTGTCCATCTGGTCGCTTGAACCAGTTACTTCCTTTCAATGGAAATGAGCCACGCTTCTCACCAAGGATTCTTCGTTTTACCGCATACTTCCAATAAGCACAATGCACAACGATCTCCCAGATGTTGTGTCGGTTTTTCCCTAGTCGCCATGCAGCTTCTTTCGCAGTTAGTCCGCGAATAGACCCACGCAAATTAGTACCGTGCCATGATTTTTTATTATAAGCTTCAGCAACGCTTTGTAAAAGTATTGTTACTTCATGCAAAGGCATAACTATACATTAAATATTTTAATAAAAATCGAAATACTGAAAAAACAAACATCGCAAATCCCACATCGCACATCCATCTCATCCTTTCATTCCTGTCAAAGTTATACCTCTCACAAAATACTTCTGTGCAATGAAAAAAACAATTATGACAGGAAGCATAACAACAACCGCTGCTGCCATTTGGTGGGGCCAGTCTGTTGAATAAAGCGAACTGAAGTTTGCGATACCAACCTCTACGGTTCGCATATCCATCCGGTTTGTAACAATTAGGGGCCAGAGAAAATCTTTCCAGCTTCCCATGAATGCAAATATTGCGAGAGTTGCAAGTGCCGGTTTTGATAAAGGCAATATTATGCACCAAAAAATTGTAAATTCGGATGCACCATCCACACGAGCGGCATCTTCAAGATCTTTTGGTATTGTTTGGAAAAATTGCCGTAGTAGAAATATCCCCCACACACTTGAAATTGTGGGTGTAAACAATGCCCAATACGTATTCATCCATCCGAAAATATTGATGATAAGAAATGCTGGAATGATTGTAACGATTGCCGGTATCATCATAGTTGAAAGATAAAGAGCAAATATTTTATCTCGCCATCGGAAACGAAGACGAGCAAATGCATACGCTGCCATCGAACAAAATATCAATTGACCCACAACTGATGCAAGTGCAACAATTATTGTATTCAAGAAAAATCGCCCAAAGGGCTGCATCGTCATCGCTTCGACGAAGTTCGACCACTTCCAAGTTGACGGCAAAAACTTCGGCGGGAATTGGTACACTTCCAACTCACTCATCAGTGACGTGCTAATCATCCAGAGGAAGGGAATAAGCATCGTCAAAGCAATAATGCATAATATAGAAAATACGATCCAAGATGTAACTACTTTCATAACAGCATCAGGGATTATTTAAATTCGAATAGGTTGGAACTACTACAAAAAAAGAATCCTTTATGGTTTCCTTATAAGCTGACAGTACTGCTGGAGAAGAATCGATCTTCAGATTAGAAATACTTCGGTCTGCATTTCGCCACTTTGAATGCCAATAGCTTATTGCTTTGATACGTGGATAGCGATTACTTTTTATCGCTTGCAGTGCGTCTCGGACCCACTGAGCTTTCTCTTCTGGTATTCCCTGTTCAACAGCACCAAATTCTAAAACAGCGAGTGGCTTCGTAACCGAAATTGTTGTAAGTTCTGGATAAGCACCATCTAAAATATCGGTGAACGATTGCCAATCATTACCCGGGACTTGTGGTCCATAGACACTAACTCCAATCCAGTCGATGTAATCATCACCGGGATAATAAGCAGCCATTGAATTCCACGCTTCGGCGGGAAACGATCCCGCGTTTACATGAAAAACCCAAGTAATATTTTGCACATTTTGTGTACGAAAGATGTTAATGATATGCCGATAAGCGTCGCGGAATCTTTCAGGACCATCAGGTAGATTTGGATCTCCATAATCGGTCGTTACACTGCCTCCATTCCAGGCACCATTCCACGGGAACCACGAACCATTAACTTCAGTTCCAAACTCAATGATCAAGGGAATATTGGTGGTCTTAGCATCAATAGCCCATTGAGTCAAAGAAGCATCAAAATCACCGTCAATAATTCGCTGCATTGAATAAACTGGATCCGGCACACCTTGATCAAATGTAGTCCGCGGCATCATCCGGATATATGGAATTGAACCTGCCCTCGAAGTTATTCGCACCTGCGATTTAGGGAATTTTATATTCTTTATCCAATTATTTGAAAAGTATACCCAAACGATATGCTTGCCACTTAATTTTTCAAATCTACGGATTTTATATGTAGATACTTTATCTTCAGTTCCCATGAAATCCGGAAATGCTGAATGATACACGCCCGATACTGGCGGAAGAAGCTTCGCATTCAGTGAGATAACATTAGAATTTATGGAAGTCTCATTAAAATATTCAAATTCTTCATGAAGTTCTGGGTCGGGTGCCGATATCTTTTCTGCACATCCGCTCAGCATAAGTATAATTATTATAAAAATAATTCGATTATCCATATTCCACTTCTTTCCCCATCAACTTAAATTGAATCCATGTTGCAATCATAATTAAGATAAACAAAACCCAAGACATAGCAGCAGCGTAACCCATACGTAATTGTTCCCATGCGGATTGATAAATATGGTACACCACCACATCAGTGCTTCGTACAGGACCGCCGGCGGTCATTATATATACGGTAGTAAATACTTGGAACGATGCTATGAGTGAAGTAACAAGAATGAAAAAAGTTGTCGGTTTAAGCAGTGGTAATGTAATACGCTTAAGTTTCTGCCAATCGTTTGCACCGTCAATCAGGGCTGCCTCGTACAACACTTCAGGAATTCCCTGGAGGCCTGCCAAAAAGATAACTATTTGATATCCCAAACTGAGCCAGATACCGAATATCATAATCGAAATCATTGCGGTCTGCGCTGAATTTAACCATTGGAGCGGGGGTAATCCTACCGAAGAAAGAATGAAGTTTGCAGCACCAAAAGAGGGATGATAAATCCATATCCAGACGAGTGCAACCGCTACAAATGATGTTACACTGGGAAGAAAGTAGAGGGTTCTTAGAACACCGATTCCCTTCAGACCACGATGCAGCAGTAGAGCGATAATAAGTGAAATAGTCATCGCAATTGGAACGTTCAGAGAATAGATAAATGTATTCTTTAATGCACCCCAAAATGTAGAGTCGGTAAACAACTCAGAAAAATTATCGATGCCGATGAATGGTTTATCAGGGACAACGATATCCCATCTATGAGTGCTGAGATATGCAGCGAATACAATCGGAGTAAATATGAAAACAACGAGATGCAACAGCGATGGTGCCAAGAAAGATAAAGCTGTGCGCATTATTTTTCGTTCTTTTCGCTTTGAGCGCAGGTATAAAAATAATGAACTAAAAAATGTAATCATTCCTACGGCGATTAAAAAATACAAAATCTCTGAATGTTCTTTAATTGGTTTGAATTCAAACTTCTCATGGCTCCGGATATCTGCCAATGCTTTATCAGCTCGTTTGGCATATTGTGTCATAGTCTCATGCATCGGTTTATTATTAACCATAACCTCATCGACCGCATCTTGAAATATCCACTCAATCTCGCTGAATCGTTCAATAATAGAACCCCACGGCTGACGACAGTACGGAACTTCGTCGAGAAATACTTTTTCCATTCCGGTTGGATCATTTGCTACTGCTTCTTCAGCAACTTTGATGTTAGCTGGGATCTCAAGTCTTCCAACTGAACGGATCCTACATGCAATTTCACCCGCCATGAAAGAGGCAAGTAAAACTGCCTTTTCCGGATGTTTAGTGTTAACAGGAACACACCAACCTGATTGGTACATCACATTTACTTTTTCACCGTTTGGATGTTTTGGAAATGCAGCGACCCCGATATCCAGCAAACCTTCTTGCATATACTTTACGTATTTAGGCATCCGCCAATGACCATCAATGTTCATTGCAATTTTGCCATTTGCAAATAGCGCCGATAGTGCACAGGTTTTTGATTCCTGTACCCATGTCCCAACATTTGGGGCAACTTTGTAATCAATACGTAAATTTATTAAGAACTGTAAAACCTCTTCAGTTTTTGTAGAATTTAAAAATCCACTTGCTTTCATACCATCAGCACTAACAACATCTCCACCTGCTGACCATATCCATGGAATCCAATTATAATAGTAATTTGAAAATGTCGTACCGTAAACATCTGGTACCCTGTCATCATCAATATCCTTCGTAAGCATTTTAGCGATTCTTAAATAATCATCCCAAGTCCAATCTGATGTAGGATATGGAATTCCAGCATCTCGAAATAGTTTTTTGTTGTAATAAATCATAAGCGGGGTAAAACCTTTTGGGAAGGCGTAGAGTGCCGAACCCTTACGGGCAATATTCAAAACATTAGGAAACCATTGAGATGTATCGATTTGAAGCTTTGAAACGTATGGCATCAAATCGAGGAGAACTTTTTTATTGGTAAATGTTAGGATTAATTTAGAATCGAGAAGAAAAACATCAGGTGGTGAATCAGCCGCTAAACCTGTTAGAATTTTAGGTTCATATTGACGACCGGGATTTGGCTCGTATAGTACATCTATGTCGGGATGTTGCCGCTCGAATGCCTCAACTGTTCTTTCCTCAATTGCAATTTCATCAGTCCCCGCCCAATTGACGAGACGCAGTTGAACTTTTTCTTGTGCTGAACAAAGAGAAAATAATAATAAAAGAAAAATGAGAATTAAGAGAAGCATCCATCTCATGACGATTCAGCAATTATTTTTGGTATTAATGAAACCTTTGGGTTTATAATCGCCGCACCATCGCCAGTAGAGGCAAGATACATCGTTAGAGAACGTCCTGCGCGTTTCGGATATTCAGAACGAAGAAGATCTACTAAAGAGTCAACCGCATCCTCAGCCACCAAACAGATCGCACTGCCACCAAAACCGGCTCCTGTCATACGTGCTCCATAAACACTTTCGGATTTCATCGCAACTTCAACGAAAACATTAAGCTCTCTACAACTAACTTCGTAATAATCACGTAAACTTAAATGCGATTCAAGCATCAAGCTACCGAAAACTGGGAGATTACACTCTCTCAATGCATCCACACCCTTGAGAACACGACCATTTTCCGTTATGACATGCTTGGCACGTTTATATTGAATTGCTGAGAGCTTTTTCTTTACCGTTTCCAACTGTTCCGATGTAACTTCTCTCAAGGAAGAAATATCTCTGAACTCTTTAGCAATCTGCCGAACAGCTTCATTACATTCTTCTTGTCTTTTGTTGTAAGCCGATCTTGCCAGCTCTCGCCGTACACCTGTATCACAAACTACAAGCTTTACTCCCGTTGGACATAGAATATAGTCGTATTTTAAGGATTGACAATCGAGAAGAAGTGCATGTCGGTGCTTTCCCATGATTGCAATAAATTGATCCATGATTCCACAGTGAACCCCGACAAAATCTGTTTCAGCTTCATGGGATATTTTAATCAAGTCGATTAATGAAAGATTCAGACCGTTCAGGTTATTGAAAGCAATAGCACTACCAACTTCAAGAGCAGCCGAAGAACTTAAACCGGCACCGATTGGAATATTCCCACGGATACATAAATTTGCTCCGTGCAGACGGTAACCCTTTTTCCGTAAAATGTATGCAACCCCCATTGGATAATTTGACCAGAGAGCTGCTGTATCATTTGTAAGATTTGATAAAGATGTACTGATAGAAGCTTGAAGATCGACCGTATGCAAATTCAGCATATCATCGTGTCGATTACCGGCAGCAATAATTACATTGCGGTCTATTGCAACTGGTAGAACATAGCCAAGATTGTAATCGGTATGCTCACCGATAAGATTCACTCGCCCTGGTGCTATTACGAGATATTCTGGATTGGTGCTAAATAAATTATGATACCGTTGAATAGTATCTTTAATGAGTTCGATCATCTTACCGAAAATATAATGATGGTCAACCTTTAGACCATGCTTTCCATTCACACTCCCATTCGGTAAATTCAGGTTTCACAAGCACCTGATCAACTTCTCTTCCAATTTTTACACCTTTAATTCCATTGAAGTTATATACACCAGCCAATTTCCGGGGTAATTTTATCCAATCAAGTTGAGAGTATGCCTTTTCATCAAAATCTTCCCTCTTGAATCTTGTCCGCCATGTTAATTTATCAATCGGCTCAAGCGTTACGCTTACCTTACCCCACCGCGTGGGTGAATACGAAAGAGAAAGCTCTTTACCATTTTCTAATTCAGGTAATCCGATGCCTTTGAATAAATGTAAATCTTTTGCATCTTCCAAGATCATCATATGCCTCAAGAAACGGATGCATTCAGCGCTTGCCCAGTTATGCGGCATATCACCAATAAAATTGAATACATCAGCATCTTGTAGCGATTGTTCCTCGCGCCATGTATAAAGTGGTGAGGCATGATTAAGAAAACCGATAAATGTTTTTCGTGCTAAATCTTGTTCACCCAACCATAGGAATACTTGCGCAACAATCGCTGCATTGTAAGGCCAGAGAGCATCGTTTGCCAACCAACCAGTCTCAATCGGAATATCCTCCTTCACTATCGATTTCATAAGTTCTATATGCCCCCTAACGAGTTTATCGTCTTTTGTGAATAGTAAACCGGGATAGATAGCATGTGATAGATAAATTTGTGCAGCTTGGGGTTTAGGTTGTTTATTAATATCGCTTTCCAACCATTTCGGATCACTTTTCATTAACATCGGTAAATATGAAAAGCCATTCGGGTGTTTTCGAAGTTCTTGATTTACTGAATTAAAAAATGAAGGACGCAACTCACCATAAAAATCACGTATTTCTTGCCAGCGAGGTAATCGAAATCGCCTTGAGACCTCATAAAGAGCATTTGTGCCAACCAATGCCCAAAGTGTATTCGTATATTCTTCACAGATACCACCGATACCACTGTCGCCATATCCACGAGGCAGCAATTTATATTTCCCATTTGCCGAGCCATCATCTATGGCTTTATCTCGAAGTTCTTTAAGTGCCATTATCGCTTTATGAGCATCAGTATACATCTCGTTGAAATAATCCCAGTTCTGTGATAATTCTGCCTGCCGTACTAAAGCATACACAGCTACAGCGGTATCTTTCCAGTGAGCTTCACCCGCACCAGCCGTGAACAAACCATTATCATCTTGACGATCCCAGATAGATTTCAGTCCTTCCTGTGCTTCTTTATCATAACCCAAATAACGAGCAGCTTCTAATAAAAAATTACCATCAACAATCCAGAGACCGCGATAAACAGTAGGACCAACTTGAAATACGTTTTTACCATCTTTAATTTCACGAGCTTGTACGATATTTCTTATTGACGAGACAAGGAAATCGTTGTAAGATTCTGTTAATTTCCATCCGACTTTCCCACCGGTTGGTTTCCATCGCTTCCAGAATGCTCGCGCTTCGGTCAGCATATCCTCGGGTTCTTCAAGTCCATCTTCAATTTTATCGTAACCCTGACCTTCTTGGGGAAATCGAACGAAGAACTTTATGGATTTTTCCTTTGCTGTCGTAGCAGATTTTAGCTGCAGACGATTAATATCTCCATCTGATCGAAATTCACCAGCCGCATCAACTACCATAAATATTTTCCGAGTATCTGTTTCAATCTCTATAATGCTATAATCATCGTCTTCGTTTGTCTTAATAAATTTACTCTCCGATTTTATTATAATCTCTGGAGAACATTGAACTTTATCGGAATCTTTTGGAATTATCTCAACTAATACGTTATCTACCCGACCTTCATCAGAATTATTCGTTGCAAACGTTGTCAACTGAACAATCACATCGCCGCCCTCAAGCTTTGTCGTTATTATCGGTATTGATGGTGATTCAAGCTTCTGTTCGATGTATGTTAACGCTTCTTTTCCTTTCAAACCAAAGGAAACAATATGAGGAAATACTTTTTCATCTTTACCGATACCTTGATGCCCATAAAGCAATTCTCCATTTTTACCAACTAAGCTTTTAAATGGATCGTCTGGGAAACAATATGTAGATTGCCAATTTTTTGGAGCATAGCGGAAATCAACCTTCCTCGATTGAGGTTCACCACTCGTAGGAGCCACACGACTTTCTTTTTGCAAAAGATCAGGGAATGGGAATGTATTCATGATATCCTTTCCGATGGTAAGTGCACCAACTGTTGCACCAAATTTTGATAAAAATTCACGTCTTGATTTTTTTTCCATAGTTCCTTTTAGATATTTAATTTAATTGTTACAAATTTACCGATTTGCCGATTCAGTTACTTTTCATTTTCACCGTCATCCGACGTATCCAACTGTTCATTTTTCATTTGCAGTTCCATTTCTTTCATCATCTTCTCGATATTAAAATCTATTTTTTCTTTTTTATACCCCTTGGGTACCTGAAATGTTGAGAGTGGAATATTCTTGGCTGAAATCTTCATTACCTCTTGCTGCTGAACAATGTTACCATTTTCTTTTATCACAATCTTTAGAGGAAATAATTTTAATTTCGAAAGCTCATTTTCCCACGTCACATCGAATTCTACGTCACCCCTGCCCGTAATATCTCCGAAGGACTTCATTAAATCTTCATAAAAATTCCCAAATTTCTTTGTGCCCCAGATATTAATTTCTTCATTTTCTCCTTCTATTATCACCTCAACGCATTCATATCCAAGCATGGTTTCCTTCTTCCCTGTTTGTTTTACGCTAAGCTTCGACTTACCAATACTATCACTTACGATTGATTTTGTTGGCTTCCCCTCATCCTTTGTCGAAATTTCTAAATAACTCTTGTCCTCATCGTTTATGACCCATAAGAGCTGCTTATCACCGCGGAAAATAAAACTTCCCTCTTGTTTTTCCTTCGCGGGATTTTTTATTCTGGTCATTATTAAATTTTTCTTAATTATCATGGTGTAAAGGATTTCCTCAGACCTTCCCTCATCATATAAGACGGTTTTCATCTCCATAACACCCTCGAACTGCGCCACGGAGATTCCAGAAAGCATGAAAAAAGAAAAAAGTAAGAATAGTATTTTACCGGGCATTGAAATTATTCCTTGATAATTATTGTGCATGAATTTCTGATTGAAAATTTTGCGCTTTATGTGTTCCATCGCAAAACGGCTTATTTTTACTCCGACCGCATCGGCATAACCAAATTGTCTGTTTTCCCGACAAATCAAATTTCTTCCCATCCTGATCAAAAAGCTCGAAATCACCCTCCACCTGAATACTACCGTGGTTTTTTACTGTTATTTTTGCTGCCATATCGATATCCTTATTTTATTTTTATTTCTAAATATTTAGTTATTTAACTGATGTTACGCAAAGGTTATTTTCATCATGCTTCGTTACTACATTACCGTA
>JASEHD010000219.1:227-729 GCA_030019075.1 Bacteroidota bacterium | reverse complement strand
AGGAAGATGGAAGCGTAAGGGGAGATTACGTTTGAATCGGACTAAAGTAGAATTGAAATATAAAACTCCCCGCTGGTAAGTTTGTTAATCCACTCGTTTGAATCGGACTAAAGTAGAATTGAAATATGTTAAGTGGTTCAACGGCAAAATATCAAACTAGGTTTGAATCGGACTAAAGTAGAATTGAAATACAGTATTTGGGATTAAATGCCTCGTTCTGTAATTAGTTTGAATCGGATTCCGCTATAAGCGGAAAATTGTCCCGCTCCTTCTCAGCTTGCACAAAGTTGGGAGCGGGATCTCCGTTCGTCCGTCAGAGGACGGACTCACTCCGAAAACTTGCCCTGAACGAAGTGAAGGGTATGCTGTTCTGCGTAACGAAGTGAAGCAGTCCCGCTCTCACTTAGGTATTGCATAGAAAGAGCGGGATGAATCGGACTAAAGTAGAATTGTCCCGCTCCTTCTCAGCTTGCACAAAGTTGGGAGCGGGATCTCCGTTCGT
>JASEHD010000219.1:0-128 GCA_030019075.1 Bacteroidota bacterium | reverse complement strand
GTGAAGCAGTCCCGCTCTCACTTAGGTATTGCATAGAAAGAGCGGGATGAATCGGATTCCGCTATAAGCGGAAAATTGTCCCGCTCCTTCTCAGCTTGCACAAAGTTGGGAGCGGGATCTCCGTTCGT
>JASEHD010000218.1 GCA_030019075.1 Bacteroidota bacterium | reverse complement strand
TAATTATTTTTTGTAATTATTGTTTTAATTTTTGTTGGTACTCCGATTTCAGTCCAATTATCGCCATTATCAGTTGATTTGAAGATTCCGTCAGTTGTAGTTCCGGCAAAAAGCGTGCCAGCAGAATTTATTGCAACTAATCTTACATTTTTGCCATTGGGTAGATCAGTTAACAGTCCGTTGTTTACAGACTGCCATGAATCACCATTATCAGTTGAGCGGTAGATTCCATCTTGATCTAAATCAGCAACAAAAATCGTGCCGGAATTAGCAATAGTGATAAACACGCGATGATTTTCACCTAAATCCAATTTTAATGACCAAGTCAAGCCATTATCAGTAGAACGATAACAACCAAATCCTCCACTACCAGTTCCGGCAAAAATGTGACCGTTGTCATTGATTGCTAACGAGAGAATTCCTATATTAGACAAACCAGTAAAGGACCAACGTATGCCATTATCAGTTGATTTAAATATACCCTTTGCCGTTCCAATAAAAAAGGTATCTTGTTTGATTATCATGGAAAATATACCTAGCGTATCGATTCCAGCGCGAGTAGTATCTGTGCCGAATAAAGTCCAATTTAATCCTTGGTCGGTTGAATACCAAAGACCACCACCGATGCTAGATCCATATATTCGCATTGAGCCGAGTATTAATCTTTCGTGCGCCGAATCAAATTCTAAACATGTTGGTGGCGCATCTGGTAATCCATTAGGCATTATATAGTTCCACGTGAAACCATTATCAGTTGATTTCCA
>JASEHD010000217.1 GCA_030019075.1 Bacteroidota bacterium | reverse complement strand
TTGTTACAATAAGCTTCTTCACTTCGTTGTATAGAACTTTTCCGCCTACGGCGGAATTGGAAACAATGAATCGACAGAAATATACGCCAGAGGCGTATCCGCCTTTGGAGGAAATTCCGCTTGATTGATTGCTCGCATCCCAGTTAACAGTGTACGATCCTTTTGAAAAGTTACCATCAATAAGCCGGGCAACTTCACGACCCAGCAAATCGTAAATGATCACTTGGGTGTATCCATCTACTGGTAGCTGGAATGAAATAGTGGTTATCGGATTAAATGGATTTGGATATATAGTATTTAGTCCAAACGAACTGACTTCAGGTTGGGAATAAGCATTGAAACGAGAAGAGTCTGTTAATCGTTCGTACCGACCACGAGATACAAGCACAAACGTCCGCTTTTTTCCAGATGGCGGAGATGGAATACTTTGAAATTGCAGCTCGATTGATTCACCGGGTGAAAGCATTGCATAATTACTGTCGATTGAAAGTAGTGAAGCTTTCAGATCAATTTGTGCCGAGTGTTTTGCTGATACAAGCGATAATTCGTTTGTTTGGTATGGATGAGATACCAACAATCCAAAGTTTAAATAATCAAGCCGTGCACGCTGTGTCCAGACTAAATTCCAAGATGTGAGACTATCGAGTGTCATTGGTACGAATACAAGTGTAGGTCGCTGGCGAAATGTCATAACGCCATCACTCGTGGATTTTTCAGATGGTTGGGTATTGACAGCCATCTTCTGTACCTTTGGTAATCCGTCTCCACCACCCTCACCTCCACCGGGTAAACTCTGTATCGAGGATGGTGAAACAGTTCGATTGAGCGCTCCTATGTCTTTTCCCAAATATTGTTGAAGTGAAAGAGATAATGTATCGCCAGGATTAACAATAATTCTTGTGCTGTCGAATTCTGCAAGCTCTGAAAGAACGTTCTTACTTCGGACGAATGCTCGGCTCAGTCGGAATGGAGTAACATATTGATAGATTTCTCCGGTTGTTGGAGAAACATCGATCTTAGTATTGACTGAATGATCGATTGCTAACAGTTTGAACTGATCGAAGAAAGATTGTTCGTTCTCAAACTCCCTAATTTGCAAAATGTACTTTCCACTCTTTGCCTTTAATGGTTTTAAAAGTCGGT
>JASEHD010000216.1 GCA_030019075.1 Bacteroidota bacterium | reverse complement strand
TGATATCTGATATCTGATATCTGTCGTTGGGTTGAACGGGTTGGGATAGTTTTGCTGAAGATCGAACTTTGTCGGGATGTTGCTGGTAAGGTTATTTACATCAAGAACATAATTGTTGTTAAAAATTTCTTGGGCTTTACGGGCGTTGTCAAGCATTTCAGAGATAGTCATCCCCGAAACAAGTGCAATTACAGTCTTCACAGTTTCATTTGGAGCTACAAACGGATAAGGTCCGAACGAAACAAGAAATCTCGTATCTGATAATGAATCTTGACTTTGATTTGGCATGATGAGCTTATCGGGATATGCAGACCCACTCAAAAAGCAATAAGCCGCCGAGTCGAATGATCCACTACAAAGAGTTGGTATAGGTGTGAAATCCCACCACTGAAAACGAAACTTTATCGAATCGATATAACTATGGGTATTAATAACTGTCAAACCAAAAGGTGTCGCTCGAAAATCAATCGGATTTTGTACATAAGCAGTTTGTGTTAAAGAATCAAATGCAGAATAATTACGCTCATAATATTTTTGAATATTTTTAGGACCAACATCAGCATCTGCCAAAAAGCCGATGTATGCATCACGCCAAATTTTATCACCATTGTTAATAAATTCATACTCGAAAATTATTAATGCGTCATATGGAGCTTTTCTCCAAGCATAGGAACGCACTTTTACTTTGGCACCCATTTTTGATCTGATAAGAAAATGTCGTAATGTGTCATCTCCCGACCAGTAAATATCATTATCAGAAATCGCTCGATAATCCTCATCTACATGTGGTTCTCCATGATCTGGTTTCCCATTTTTCTCTGTATATATGTCTATTTTATCTTTATAATTGTAACTCCCATCAGGATTTGGATGGCACGAGTCAATCGCAGTTGGATTATAATTATCATCAGCTGGATCTGGGTTCGTTAATGAATCGTAAGGAATCCCATCACAGCTAACTTCAAAATAGTCTGGTAAACCATCTGCTCCAACATCATCGGTCAAGAGGTTCCAATCGCCATCATTATCAATACCATCTAAATCATCCTCATCTTTCAGTCCATCGAAATCATCATCATAATCTTTACGATTAACTTGAATTTTATTATTGTAATAATAACCTGAGTATCCAAGAGAATCATACTCCATAGAACCAATAGATGTACGCCAAAATTTTTCCCGTACTGAAAATCTGCGCCTTGGTCCTGTAACATAAAAAGCAAATCCATTAAATCCTACATTAACCTTAGGTGTACTGTCAATGATTGCACCAAGGTAAGGTAATGCACTATACAGATGTTCAATATTTGAATTAATAGGATATTCTAAACCACAAGGAGCTTCCTCAGGAAGCCCGGCTCCATTCCACACCTTTTGTCCCATAACCATCTGATTATCTAACCAGACACGCATATTAAATCCCTGGAGTATTTTGGATGTGATCCCGACACTCTGGTTTATTTTCCCAAGTGTATGTGATTCAGATTTCTTT
>JASEHD010000215.1 GCA_030019075.1 Bacteroidota bacterium | reverse complement strand
CTGAAAAACTTAAAATACCCAAATAAGCCAGGCGACAATTGTCGTAATTGTAAATGTACGCCGGTGTTAATTGAATAACATCACGATCTTATGATTGAAGAATAAATCATGGCACTGCTTGTAAGCAAACTAATCGAAGTTTGCGTTTTCAAAAATGGAGATAAACATCCGCTTTATCTTTTATTACATCGGGTGGGAGGAGAGAAAATATATCCCAACATCTGGCAATTCATTACCGGATCGATTGAGAGTAATGAAAAAGCGGCTGATGCTGCAGTCCGTGAAGTCATCGAAGAGACAGGCATTAAACCGACAGCAATCTGGGTAGTACCGTATATTCTTTCGTTTTACGATGCCAGTTCGGATACGGTTAATGTTTGCCCATTCTTTGCAGCACAGGTTAATGAAAATACTGCAGTTCGATTATCAGAAGAGCATGATGATTTTGGGTGGTTTACATATGATGAGGTAATCTCTAAGTTGGAATTACCTGAATGGAGGAAGGGGCTAAAAATAGCACACGAGTATATTGCTTGTGCCGGAGAGGCAGCAAATTTACATCGGTTATTTTAAATGTATTTATTTTTCGGTCAACCGAATAATATACGGATGGTCTAACTATTAAATCAAATAATTTAATATTATTCTAAGGAGTGGTTGTTATGAAATCGATATTCATTACTCTATTGGTGGTCATTTTCTTTTTGGGGATTACACCAAACTATGGATGTGCACAAATCCAAAAGAAAGTAATCAAAGTAGAGAAAAAAGGAAAACGGGGGTATCTGGGAGTTGAGGTTCAGGATGTTACAAAAAAAAATAAAGAGAAGAAAAATCTTTATGTAGACAAAAAGGGGATGTCATTGTAAAATTTGGTGATGAAGGAGTCGACGATGGCGAGGAACTCACCGATGCAGTTCGGGCAACGAAACCTAAAACTAAAGTGAAGGTTGAGATTAATCGGAAAGGTGAGAAGAAAATTGTTGAGGTAGTTGTAGGAAAAGTTAAAACGCCAAAAACCTTAGCATTCAGTTATGGTTTGGATGAACCTGATTGGACTATGAAGCCGAAGATTCCTAAGTTACCTGAAAAGTTCAATGTGAGGATTTTTACTGAGCGTGAAATTTGCGGATTGAAATTTCAACCGTTAACTAAACAACTCGGTGAATACTTCGGTACTCCTAACGGAAAAGGTGTTCTTATCGCAGAGGTTGAGAAAGGGAGCGATGCTGAGAAAGCAGGTTTCAAAGCGGGTGATGTGATTACAAAGGTTGATAATAACTCAATCGTAGATGTTGATGAGCTGCATCAGGAAATATCAGATGTCGAAAGTAAAGAAATTCCTTTCGAGATAATAAGAAACGGAAAATCTATGAAGATTTCGATGAAAATAGAAGAGGAAGAGAATGAAGAAGATGAGGAGGAAGATTGGTCAAGCAGTCCGCCTTAGGCGGATCATTTCACCGAAATCTAATTACCTGAAAAAATGAACGAGAATATTGCTGAGGGTGACATTGTCTTGGATGGGAAACATAACGGCATTCCTTTTTATACAATTGGACAGCGAAGCAGCATTGGTTCATCCTCGCTTCGATGGTACGCTGCACGTTATATTTGATGAACCTAAAAGAGCGATCACGCCAGGGCAGTCTTTAGTTATGTATGATGGGGAGAAGTTAGTGGGTGGTGGGGTGATTGAAAAGAATAATTAATTGACGTTTCATAGGTAAGCCAAGCTGCAAGAAAGAATTTAGGAGAAAAAAATATTGATT
>JASEHD010000214.1 GCA_030019075.1 Bacteroidota bacterium | reverse complement strand
TGCCACCTTTCTTCAAAATATGATCCAACTGAATGTCCACTCGCAATATTACCTAGAAAGAACCGTCGCAGACAATAGAGAGTGTAAGCAATGCAGTGGTTACCGCACAGACTATCTCAAACTGAAAAAGATGGGAAACGCGATGATCTACAAATATAACCACTTCGCCCGTCTTTGCAATGCGCAAAAGAGGTATGGGATTTGCGGGGCGTGCCAGGAGGCTGAGAGCAATCGACAGGGTTTCCTCCGCCTTTCACAAGAGATAGCCGACCTGTTCAATCTTTGGGTGGATTGCTTGTGCCGATGCAAGATGGAGAGCGACTGTGACAAGTGTAGAAAGACCGTCTACGTCGGGTATGGACCAAACAGCCAGCAAGTGTCTGGTGGATACGGAGAGGGAGGATTCGGCGCGAAAGGTACCTGCGTAAACATTATCAAGTACAAACGTAACGAGTGTGTCTCGGTTACAAAACCAATCGGATCCGGAAGCCCTGTGCCGATAGCACCCCCGCCCGAACTGAAATGTCCCGAAAGCACACCGAATGTGTTCCCTCGAACGGCAAATTCCACAAAGACCAGTACAGTTTATCCGTCCACGGGAAGCATCATCAAGATCACAAACGCTCCAGTACCGTACAACATCGTCGGCATATTGAATGATAATGGGAATGCCTTTATCCCTCATGTTCCGTTCAATACGAAGTTGACGTTTTCGATTTACGATCCTGTTACTGGCTTGTACGATCCTGATGCCGGTACGTACACCACCGGCTCAACACCGGGAGGATTTGATCGACCAATTCTGCTCTTCCAACCCAGCACGTCAATAAGAACTTTCACCATGAACATCGGTGAAAAGAAACATGATTCGGTATCGTTGGACATGCAGCGGATCGACTATCTGCTCAACATAGGAGCTGCCGATACATCCATGTTACTTAACATCGGTTTGTATGCATCAGCTCCGCTCTCTATTCGAATCCAAGACCCTGAAGGAGATCTCCTCAGCGATAACAACAATACAAACTGTTACCATATATCGCGGGTGAAATTAGATCATGTGGGAACATACACGCTCAGAATCGCAATTGGTGTGAGTGTTGAGCCCGCGTCTTTTTCGCTCGGTGTGAAGTACTATCCTTATATACCTCTGGATAGTTTCTATATGTGCGGCAGATTTGTTAATGACACACTCTTTGAGCGATTCTCTCCATATGTTGTAGCTAATCCTATTACAATACAAAGCAACGATACAGTGGGCATTGAATCCGGAGTCAGTATCCAATTTCAGCAAGGAGGATCAGTTATTTCGAATGGAAAATTGCAAGGTATGGGAACGTCACAGAAACCAATTATTCTTGAACCTGCCAGTGTCGATTCAACAAAAATCACATTATCCGACTCTCGAAACGATAAAACTATTCCATCTGCGAGAAAGGAGGATGAAAAATGAATACCAAGAGATTTATTCCACTATTCTTAACATTGATCATCTTCTTTGCAAATAAAGGAAATGCTCAATACTTATTACTTGATAGTACCTTAACAGTCAGTTCACCAATGACGTTTGACAGCGTACGAATTCTTTCAAATGGTAATCTCGTCGCTGATGATTCTATCGCTGTGCTTGGGAATATGATGATCGATTCAGGCGGAGTCATAACGCACTCACAGCGTTTGTTGTCTGGATTGCGATTGAACGTGTTGGGGACATTGGAGATCAAGTCAGGCGGGATGATTGATGTCAACGGAAAGGGACTACTCGGAGGTCATCGTGGTGGATTATTTAGGAAATCAGGGGAGACATACGGATCAGGGGATACGATCGTG
>JASEHD010000213.1 GCA_030019075.1 Bacteroidota bacterium | reverse complement strand
AAACAAAAAGGGACTCTTTGGATTTCATCAGTAAATACAACACCATTATTACTATCGCCAATAGATAGTGCAATTAATCAGAGTACTTTTACAATATTTCGTTGGAGTGATGATGAATGTAAAGAAAATTATCATTTGCAGGTTGCAGGGGATTCACTTTTTAATCAAATAATATTTAATGATTCATTAGTTGCTGTACCGATGCAGAGAGTTTGTTTGTCGTATAATTCAAGTTATTATTGGCGTGTTGCTATAAGATATTCTGATGGGTTACGAAGTGGATGGTCAAATGTTTGGCAATTAACAACTGCAGCACCTGTAGATAGTTTACAGTGGGAATTTCTTGGCTGCCCTTATTGCGGACTTTGGTATGCAAATGAACTTAGTATGGCTGTTCACCCTGAAAATGATTCAATAATTTTTGTTGGAATAGGTAGTGATTTCAGTGCAGGGCAGCAGGGGAAGATTTTCAAAACAACGAATTTAGGTATGACATGGAATACGATTATTGAGGGAGTAACAGTAACAACTATAGTTATTAATCAACAGAATCCCGAAATCGTCTATGTTGGATTGGAATGGGCTAATTATACACCACCTGGTATTATAAAAACAACAGATGGCGGTGGTACATGGTTTTGGTCTGATTATGGAATTTATGTGGATTGGGAAACAGGACCCGTTGAAATTGAAATTGATCCGCACAATCCTGATACAATGTTTGCAGGCACGAAGTCGATATATCCTACACAGGGAAAGATTTACAAGACTACCAATGCAGGTAGTCAATGGTTTCGACCAACGATGAGCGATTCACTAACTGGAAATATATCAGTCATAGCAATTCATCCTGAAACAACATCAATTGTTTTTGCAGCGAGAGGGGTGATAGGGCATCTTTTCCGATCTTCGGACGGTGGGGTTAACTGGAGTCAAAATTCACTATCATCTGATACAACTACTATTGATGATGTAGAGTTTGATCCTGTGAATACAAATATTTTGTATGCTATACTTGTTCGTTTCAATTTTGTAAGAATAATTTACAAAACTTCTGATGGTGGAATTAATTGGTTCAAGTTAAGTAATGGACTTCCAGCATTAGGATATTATGATATTGTTACTAGTCTGTGTCCCGAAAGAATATTACTTATTGCACGTTATGGAGTTTACCAGAGTACAAATCAAGGAGATTCGTGGCTGCCAATTACTCTCCCAAGTAGTAATTGGATCGATGGTGCTGCATTATCAAGAGATGGATCATATTTATATTTAGCAATCTGGAACGCAGGTATTTTTAGAACAAGACTTATTACAAAATAATTAAAATAAATCACAATGTATCAATAACAATCAAAATAAAGGAGTTATTTTTTATGGCAAATCTACCTTTTCTTTTCGGTCGCATCTTCACAATCATGATTATACTCTGTATATATAGAGTTGCCTGTTTTTCTCAGAGTGAAATAAAGCAAGGAGATTATCAAGGGGAACAAATTGAATACATAGAGAATCAGATTTGTGTTAAGATACGTCAAAATGTTGATTTACAAAGCGTGAGTGCTTTGGTCAGCAATTACGGCGGTGAGCTCATCAGTAATTTCAACCGCCTCCGCTGGGGTGTTATTCGATTACCACAGAGTAGTGATATTTTCCCGGTAATTGACAGCTTGAAACAAAGCCAACTCATTGAGGAAGCTGAACCCAATGGAGTTGGTCGTGCTCACTATGACCCAAATGACTATTACTATGGTTTGGGTTATCAGTGGAATCTGTACAATTATGGACAGCAACCAACGGGCGGAACCCCTGGTGCAGATATTAAAGCCCGACAAGCATGGGATATTGCAACGGGCAATCCCGATGTAATAATTGCAATATTAGATTCTGGTATTCCGATGTTAAGTGGTGCC
>JASEHD010000212.1 GCA_030019075.1 Bacteroidota bacterium | reverse complement strand
ACAACTGATGGTAAGCATTACTATTTGGTCTCCGCTCATACGAGCAATCCAAATGTCTTTTATGATTCGAACGTTGACAGCGGCTACTCGGTGGATAATCTTGCACCGCTTGCACCGGGGAACTTCATCACAACAATTGTTGCAGATACAGAAAGGTTGAGTTGGAGTCCAAATACAGAACCTGACTTAAAAGGATATGTTATTTATCGTGGGCCATCACCATTAGAGTTAAATAAATACGCAACAACCAATGAAGTATCTTTCACAATTACTAATCCCCTGCCGGATACAACTTATTGGGCAGTCCGTGCGAAGGATATTCATGAAAATTTAAGTCCATTCAGCCAGATTTTGAGAACAATACGATTCCCCTTACTTGTCCTATATAAAGATTCACTATCGTTTGGCGAAGTAGCTAAAGGTGATAGTCTTGAACAAACATTCTGTGTAAGGAATAATTCAATTTCTCCTCTGATAATTTCATCTGTATCAATATCAACATCTGCATTTATAACAAATGTAATTACACCTGATACGCTTAGTGGATATGAGACTCTCTATGTAAAAGTAAAATTTAAACCCATCACGTTCGGGGAATTCAGAGATACACTAAAAATCACTTCGAATGGTGGTTCTGGTTCTGTCATATTAATCGGTTCCTCGTCTTTCCCAACCATTTCTGTTTCTCCAACAAGTGCACAGTTCGGTGATGTCCCCATAGGCGATACGGCTCATCAGCAACTTGTTGTCAAGAATACATCGATCAACGAACTAATAATCGATTCAGTCTACACACGGACACGGTGGTTCAGCTTAAACGTTGTAAGTGGGAGAGTAAGGAACACTGACTCGCTCACGGTACAATTAGCTTTCACACCCGATACGGTACGCGGCTACACCGATACATTGTTCCTTCGCAACAATTCACAGATGGCTGTGATCAAAATCGTGATGGTTGGTAACGGCACTCTCACCGGTGTCGATCCTGAAAATAACTTAATACCGAAGACATTTGCGCTTGAGCAAAATTATCCCAATCCTTTCAATCCATCATGTGTTATACAGTATGCACTGCCGGAAAGAAGTCAGGTAATTCTCAAGGTCTATAATCTGCTTGGTCAAGAGATTGCAGCGTTGGTAAACGAAGACCAGCCAGCAGGCTATTACTATAAGCAATTTGATGCGAATGGATTCCCAAGCGGTATTTACATTTATCGAATTGTAACATCGAGTGGGTTTAGCGAGATGAAGAAAATGTTGTTAATCCGCTGAGAATCTGCTGTAGGTCGGAAAGGCTTTCCGACCTACACTGCTGGTCTCCTCAACAAGTTTTCGACCTACGGTCTACGACTCGTAGGTAGAGTCGTAGACAAAAAACAACGTTGGCAATATATTCGCAAGTGGAATTTATTTCTTTCGCCTCCATGCTGGGGATTTCATATAAACACGGAAACTTCTTTTACTGAGGTAGGCATTGCAAACTGCCCGCAGGTAGGTCGATAACCTGTGGGAAGTTTTATTACGCAAAAACCAATCGACCCTTTGGCTTTGGAATTTCTCGACCTAATTCTTTTGCTGTTTCAATCCATTCCTGAACTACGTCCTCAATATTAGTTAGTGCTTCATGATATGTCGCTCCATCTGCCATACAACCCGGTAGTTCTGGTGCCTCTGCGATAAAAGACCGGTCCTCTTCACTCCAATATATTATAACTTCATAACGGTTCATAGTTTTTCACTAAATTTATATTTAAGAATAATGTTTCTGACTTGTTTGACTTGATATGGCTTTGCTTGCGATCCCTTTGGCTGAAGATTGATTATTTCTTCAACACCAACTTTTGTGAATATATGATGACTTCCACGAACTCGCTCTTCGAAACCAAGTGCATATAATAAATTGCATAGATCAGAAAAGTATATGTTAG
>JASEHD010000211.1 GCA_030019075.1 Bacteroidota bacterium | reverse complement strand
AAAGAATAGTCATCTGTGTATGTCCGCTTGGGAAAACATCCCGCTGGGCAAGTGCAAGGGCATTTAATGAACCCTTCGGGATCGATTCACCTGCATTGTAAAATCTCTAAAACAGTTCGTTAGCCACTGTGAAAACTGCAAATAAAAATTTTTCTTGCAGCAAACGAGATAAAGCGAACACAATTAATATTTCACTATTGAATAGATTGAATCAAAGCTTTGTTGCCACGTAAAAGCTTGTTGACAACAGTTTGAGCATCCACTTTCTTGCGTTTTGCAAACTCTTGCACAAACTTGGCAATATCAGCATCAAGATATATAGGTAGATTCAAATCCGCATTCGCACGGTAAAACTTTCCTCGCACACCTTTTGAAAAATCGTATTCTTTTTTCATAATTATCACTTTCTTGAATATTGTTTTATTTCTTTCTTAGTTGCTCTTCGAGTAGAGATGATTCGGATACTACTATTTTTAGCATCGGCTTCTTTGAAAGCGTGAATAACTACCAGTGGGACATCGTTTTTGTCTTTTCCGATTGATATCCATCGGTCTTCTGTCAAACTATGCTCAGCGTCGAAGATAGAAAGCATAAACGGATCAAGGAAAATCTCGGCTGCTCGTTCAAAGCTAATCTTATGCTTCCGATAGTTTTGCTGAGCTTTGGTAACATCCCACTCAAAATTGTATTTCACAACGGAACCTTTTTCTCTTAAAATATTAATCCTTTTACAAAAATCAAACCGCTTGTAAACTCGTCAAATATTTCATCAGCGATTGATGCTCCTTTTCTCTTTTTATGCCCCAACGTTGTTTGCTAAAATTACGAAATGTGCAATTGAAAAGCAAAAAGAAAAGCTGATACGTTTCTCTAAATAGGCGCCTGAAAAAAATTGCAAAGTCCGCACAAAGGTGTACAACGCTCGTTAGCGGAGTAATAGTTCATTTTACATTTTTGTTGCTTCTAACCGCCGGCGCCCGTATCTCAGAAAGCAGAATGTACTATTTCTTTCTTGTGTACTCACGTAGGTATGTTGCCATTTCCCTTGTGTTATGCTCAGTTTCCATGCTTGCCAACGTTAGATGACCCAAGTACAGCAAAGACAAACCGATTTGAAGACCGATAATCGTGATACAGAAGAACCAACCGATAAAGTTTCCAATTCTCATCAAGACACGGATGATTTTATGTCGCTTTCGGATCAATAGCTCTGCTTCTACTGACAAGGATGTGCCAGCAAAAACAGCAGGTCGCATTGCAGTTGGAGCTCCTCTTTCTTTTTGACTCCGCTGAATTTCCGAGTTCTCTGTCTTACGTCGCCCTCCCATTTCCTTCAATTCTTGTTCTTCTCTAAGTTGTTTTTCAACATTAGAGATTCATTGCTTGATAGTGCCCAGACCCCCACGACTTTGGGCGATCTCGTTTGCAATCATAATTGTTTCAGGATTATGATCTCGGAATTTCACTTCAATCATTTCGACCAACTCTTGGTCAGACAGAGATCTGATCTGTTCCCTCGTTTCTTCTAAGCTAACCGACATTGTTATTCCTTTTATAAGTTAAGAAATTGGGTTATTCGATATACTTGACGCCTCTTTTGCGAGCAAATCTTGGGATGAAGATTTTTCGACCGTACCCAATTGAACCAGCCATGACCAACAGCGATACCGGAATTAGTATCGGTGAAACAATAACGATGATAAGTGGAGTAAGAAATGAGAAGCACAAGTAATAAACAACCTTAGCAAATCCAATAGAAGCTTTTGTGCGGGCTATTCTAATTTCGTCACTCACTGTTTTATTCTTTACCATGTTATAACCCTTTCAGTCGCTTGTGCGTATGCTGGGGCATCCACTGTAAAAACGCAATAATTCGTTTTTACTCTTTTTGTCTTCATATTTCATTGCAAGATTATACTAAAATTCCAATCTAATATCAAGCATTGTTTTCATAAAAAATATCATCGTGTCAAGAATTTAGAGTATGTCCGAAAACCCTAAAAGATTGTCATGTTGATCCCGCTCGATGAGCGGGAGAAACATCTCTCATTTGCAATTTTCAATCA
>JASEHD010000210.1 GCA_030019075.1 Bacteroidota bacterium | reverse complement strand
ATTCTCAAACTCTCTGATTTGCAAAATGTATTTTCCGTTCTTTGGTTTTAATGGTTTCAGAAGCCGGTAATAATCGGTAACATCTTTACCCGCCTTAGGTGGGTTACCCGACTCGGCGGGTGAACCAATATTTTCTGGATACTCGCTTTGTGGGAGAATATTATTATCTTCATGAAATTTTTTTCCATCGTAGGTATAAACATAAGGACAAGATGGTGGCGGAGGAGGAGGTGGTGGATCTGGAGGACAATTTGTATAGTATGCTGTATAAGAACTACCACCAATATGTGTAACAATACATTTTAGTTCAAATTGCTCATTAAATAGAATACGGAAATTGATTTGTTGAGTAAATAAATTTAATTTTTCCCAATTGTTATCACCCATATAGCTGTTTTTATACCAATCATATGAATAACCACTTGCCGATTCGCAAAACGGTACAACACGCCATTCTCCCCAATATAAAATAGGAAAGCATGTTTCATCTTGTGGTACGGGAAAGATACGTGCACCCCATGATGGCGGTGGGGGAGAGGTGAAATTGATTGAATAAGACGACCATTCTTCTCTCCACCATATACCATAAGTTGACCAATACCGAGGTAAAACAGAAAGTTGAAATCTGTAATTTGATGAAGAAATAGGAAAAAATAATTTGTCAATTTTTACCGATTGCCCGCCGGCTGATCTTATTCCGTAATCGTAGAACACGATTGTAGTTGTATCTGGTGGCTTAGTTAGACGTCCAATTACATATGCTTGATTTGTAAGAATGAAGTTAACAAGGGCATTGCATTGATTGTTATTTGATTGATCAAAACTAATATCAAGTGCAGCGGCACCGGGGAAAAAAGCCCTCATGCCTGTATTATCACCTCAACGATCTGATGTAAAAACATATTGACTGCGATAAATTGTCCCGCCACTTTTATAATATGGTGATTTTGAGATTGCAACGGGCGAATCGAATTGACCCGAAGGAGAGCCCACGCCGTTGTATGATGCAAGATATTGACCCGATTCAGTGAACTTGTGATATATTTTCATCCTTTCATCCCCAACCCACCACTCGTTGTTGATATCCTGACCAATACAGCTCAGGGATGATGTTACGGGATCGAATGTTGTTGTTGAAATGGTATTCAAATATTTAAGTCCTTTTACAATAAAAGCATTTTGTGAACGATCGATGTAAGCTAAACGACCAGCTTGTTCATCAACCTGTAGTTTGAATGGATTGCAATTTGTTATTTGTCGTCTTATATTTCCACCCCTGTCAATTTCTACTAACTTTCTTGAAAATTCATAAGCAATCCAGATTCTGTCACTATCTGGATTAGAAGGATTCCACAATGAGCCAATCTGATCAATGGCGATATCTACTGGATGTATCATCCCTGAAATGGTGAAACTTGTGACATAATTAATACTTGCACTTCCGCGATTATACACGAGTTTTACAATCTTCCCTTTGTCGGAATCTGCAACGTAAATAGTATCATTGATATCAACTGCCATACCTTTAGGATTAAAAAATTCATAGTGTCCCGGATTATAATTTTCCAAATTATTACCGTATGCTTTTATCCAGTTTCCATTTTTTTGTGAATATATTATTCGATCCCGCACGTGATCAAGATGAAATGATATTGCATCACGCGGATTGGTATTTAGATAAATCCCTTCAATATCCATCTGAATATCTGTCCCAAAAAGTCGAACTCCCAGGTGCCTCACTGTACTATCTGCACTAATAATCCATAATGGATTCTTCTCTGGCGACCATGGATGTGGAGTATGAATAAGCGTACCATTTGCTATTCGTATAGATTGGTATGTTGAGACAGCTTGAGTTTCCCTGTTTGTAGATTTTAATCCATCTTGTCTATTTGATAGAGTATCTTCAGCCTTTTGTTCCATCATAGCTGTAAATTCGTTAACACTCATCACCGGAACAGGCGGGCGGGCATCATATTTCTGTGATATACTAATTGATGGTAACAGGAGCATCAAGCCCACAACTGTTAATGTGAAAGAGAATAGGTTTTTTATTTTCATAGTTAAATCCTCCATTTTTTATTTTTATACATATGTTTAAAACCTTTATTCACCTGTTAAAATTAGATTATCAATATATTTAGCAACACGCTTGCCAGCATATGACTTTTTAAGTTC
>JASEHD010000020.1 GCA_030019075.1 Bacteroidota bacterium | reverse complement strand
ACCTCAGTTTTTTTGTATAATTTAATCATTTCTGAGGCGACATTTGTCGTTATTTTAGCGATAGCATCTCTGAAATTCTCCTCAATGATTTTCCTTCTCGGTTTTAAGGTCGGAGTAATCTCACCGTTCTCGATTGTAAGAGGTCTATCCAGAATAGTGAATTTTCTGACACGCTCATAGTTTGCAAGGTCTCTTTGAATTTTATTCAACTCGGTCTCTAAAAGTTTGTAGATTTCCAGATGGTTCGTCAAATCCTCTACTGTTTGGAAAGTAATATGATGTTTCGAGGCATACTCTTTAATTATATCAAAATTTGGAACGATAAGGGCGCTGAGATACATTTTTCCATCACCGATGAGAACAAATTGGTCAATAAATTGACTTTGCAAGAATAAATTCTCAATATGCTGCGGTGCAATATTTTTACCGCCGGAGCTGACGAATAAATGCTTCTTACGATCTGTAATTTTTAAATATCCCTCAGTATCCAACATGCCGATATCGCCTGTGTGGAGCCATCCATCTTTATCAATAATTTCTTCTGTTGCCTTTGTGTTGTTCCAATATCCAATCATAACGTTAGGACCTTTCACAAGTATCTCGCCATCCTCAGCAATCTTAACTACTACACCGGGAATAGGTTTACCGACTGTACCCCATTTGTAATCGTTAAGTCGATTTACACTGATCACAGGTGAAGATTCTGTCATTCCATATCCTTCAACGATTTGAATTCCGATAGCTTCGAAAAATTCTCCAAGTTCTGGTGCGAGCGCCGCCCCTCCTGAAGCAAAAAATTTTATCTTCCCTCCTGTACGTGCTTTGATTTTCTGAAATACTAATTTATCAGCAATCTTATATTGCAGCGATAACGTGGGAGATGTGATTTTATTTTTACGTGCGCATGCATAAGTTTTCCCCACACCTATTGCCCACGAAAATATTTTCTGACGAATTTTCGGTTCATCGCTTATTTGCTTCATAAGACGGTTATAAATCCGCTCGAACAATCTCGGTACAGTTGTAACTATGGTTGGCTGCACTTCGAGTAAGTTTTCGCGCACCGTGTCAATGCTTTCAGCGTAAGCAATAGTTGCACCGCAAGCAACAGCAGTGTAATATCCCGCCATTCTCTCATAAGAGTGACTCAAAGGTAGAAATGAAAGAATTGTATCTTCATGATTAAATAGGATACATTCTGCTGATGCGATTACGTTGCTGACAAGATTCTTATGACTGAGCATTACACCTTTCGGATTTCCCGTTGTTCCAGAAGTATAAATGATTGTCAGCAGGTCTTCAGGTTTAATTTTATTCATTTCATTCTGGAGATATCCTGAATTGTCTTTCCGGTATTCTATACCCATCTTAATCACTTTGGAGAATGAATATATGCGATCATCATTTATTTTTAAATCATCTGTAATCAGAATAATTTTTTCAAGTAAAGGGATACTATCGATCCCTTTGAGTAATTTATTTAACTGAAGCTGATTGGAAACAATTACATATTTTGCACAAGAGTCTATTAGAATAAATTCTATCTGTTTAGGTGTTAATGTTGGGTAAAGAGCTACGCTTACTGCACCAAGTTTCATTATAGCCATATCAGCAATAACCCATTCGGGGCGGTTCTCAGAAATTATTGCGATATTTGTTCCACGTTTTACTCCAATCGCCGCTAAACCGAGCGCAAAATTGTCGACCTTCATTTTTAATTCACCGTAACCGATCTTCTGGTATTTTCCCTCCACTTTGTGCATGAGCATTGGGCGCTGATCATTTTGAAACCTTAACGTTACCTTGTCAAACATTTCAACTATTGTTGAAAATTCCTCAATAACTGCCATTTTTTACCTCATTAATGTATAAAATAATATTTTAAAATAGTGTCTTGATAGATTAAAAGCAAACTCCCCAATTTTTACAATTTTCGGATTGTGTCAAGGAAAAAAATTAAAATAATCAAAAAAATATTTGCCTGATAAAATTTTAATAATTTTTTACTTGACTTCTTGACTGTAACTATATATATTTTGAACCAATGCCTTTTCATTCGTTTAATATAACCGAATGAAAATAACTGTTAGGAAAAAGGAGAATTTGAGATGGCAAATAGTGAGACAACGCTTTTTAATAGCACCGAAGAGTCAAGGACATCGACTGTTAGATCCGACATAAAAGTACAGAGACGCGGGTTAACTTTCAAAAGATTTTTTACAAAGGCAAATGTGCATCCATTCGATACTATTGATTGGGAACTTCGGACAGCGATTATTAATAATGAAAAAGGCGAGATTATATTTGAACAAAATAATGTCGAAGTGCCAAGATTTTGGTCAATCACTGCAACGAATGTTGTTGCATCTAAATATTTTTATGGAAAAATTGGAACCCCGCAGCGCGAGACGAGTGTCAAACAATTAATCGATCGTATTTCACGTACTATGACTGTCTGGGGTAAAGAACAAAATTACTTTGCTTCAGATGAAGATGCTGAAACATTTTATGCTGAACTGACATATCTTCTGGTAAATCAATATATGTCATTCAACAGTCCGGTATGGTTCAATGTGGGCATTGAAGAGAAACCCCAATGTTCAGCATGCTTCATTAATTCAGTCGATGACACAATGGACTCAATTCTTGAATTAGCAAAGACTGAAGGTAAACTTTTTAAATGGGGATCAGGAACTGGAACTAATCTTTCGACTTTACGCTCGTCGAAAGAGAGTCTTTCGGGTGGAGGCACAGCATCGGGACCTGTATCGTTTATGAAGGGATATGATGCATTCGCCGGTGTTATTAAATCCGGCGGGAAAACCCGACGCGCCGCAAAGATGGTAATTCTTAACGTTGACCATCCAGATATCTCTATTTTTATTCACTGCAAAGCTGAAGAAGAAAAAAAAGCATGGGCTTTGATTGACGCGGGATACAATGGCGGCTTCAATATTCAGGGCGGTGCATACGATTCAGTATTCTATCAAAATGCTAATCATTCCATTCGTGTAACTGATGAATATATGCGGGCTGTCGTTGAAGACCGAGAATGGACGACGAGGGCTGTCCATGGTGGATATCCAATGGATAGATACCGCGCCCATGATCTTATAAAAGAGATGGCTGATGCAGCATGGATTTGCGGCGATCCGGGAATACAATTCCATACAACAATTAATAAATGGCATACCTGCCCGAACAGCGCACTAATCAACGCATCAAATCCTTGCAGTGAATATATGTTTCTCGACGACTCTGCATGTAATCTTGCATCATTGAACTTAATGAAGTTTCGATCTGATGACGGTGAATTCGATTCTGAATCTTTCTGCCATGCGATAAACATCACTATCACTGCACAAGAAATAGAAATCGATAACGCAAGCTATCCAACATCAAAGATTGAGCAGAACAGTCATAACTTCAGGCCGTTGGGCTTGGGTTATGCCAATCTTGGCGCACTGCTCATGGCGCGGGGGCTTGCTTATGACAGCGAGGAAGGACGTGCATATTCTTCTGCAATAACCGCATTGATGTGCGGACAAGCATACAAACAATCGGCTTTGATTTCAAGAGATCTCGGTCCATTCAAAGGTTTCAAGAAAAACCGTGATTCGATGCTGAAAGTTATGAAAATGCATGGAATAGCAGCCGATCAAATTCCCGATAAATATGTGCCAGGCGATTTGCTTACTGCTGCACGCAAAGTTTGGGATGATGTTATTACTTTCGGGCGTGAATACGGTTTTCGGAATGCACAAACTACTGTTCTTGCTCCAACAGGTACAATTGGTTTTATGATGGATTGCGACACCACAGGTATTGAGCCGGATATTGCATTGGTAAAATATAAAAAGCTGGCTGGAGGTGGATTAATGAAGATAGTGAATCAGACTGTCCCTCTTGCCCTAAAAAAACTCGGTTACATAGATGAACAGATTGAACATATAATGGCGTACATAGATAAGAACGATACAATCGAAAACGCACCCCATTTGAAAGAAGAGCATCTCTCAATCTTCGATTCCGCTTTCAAACCTGCAAAAGGCAAGCGTTCAATTCAATATATGGGACACGTAAAGATGATGGCTGCCGTTCAGCCATACATTTCCGGCGCTATTTCGAAAACAGTCAATATGCCAAACGATGTTACACCCGAAGATATTATCAACACATACATTGAAGCATGGAGAATGGGTTTAAAGTCAATCGCAATCTATCGTGATGGCTGCAAGCGAACACAGCCCTTGAATACAAGTCTTGACCAAACTTCTGGCAAAGTTAAACAAAAACCAATACGCCGGCGTTTACCTGACGAACGACAAGCACTCACACACAAATTCTCCATCGCAGGTCATGAGGGTTATATTACTGCCGGATTGTATGAAGATGCCACCCCCGGTGAAATTTTTATTACCATGTCGAAAGAAGGATCAACGATATCAGGTTTAATGGATGCGTTTGCAACATCGGTTTCAATGGCATTGCAATATGGCGTTCCACTTCGCGTTCTTATTGAAAAGTTCTCGCATATGCGATTCGAGCCCAGCGGTTTTACCGGAAACAAAGATATCCCGATGGCAAAATCGATACTCGATTATATTTTCCGTTGGTTGGGGAAAAAATTCCTCCTGCCTGATGATCAGGTGAGAAGCTTCGACGATACCGACCATACGACAGACGATTCACCAATTGAGATTAAGATTTTGACTGCACCGACGCGGGAACAGAAAGAACAAGAAGTCTTCCATGCCCAAGCCGATGCACCGCCTTGCCATCAATGCGGCAGCATCATGGTAAGGAGCGGGTCATGCTATAAGTGCAGAAACTGCGGCGAAACATCCGGTTGTTCTTGAGTTAATTTCTTAAGATTTAATTCTCCCAATTGCTTTTTATATCCCCACGATATATATTTGTTTAATAACTGATTTGTATTAATAGGAGTATCGTTGAAATGTATATTAGAATTATAGCTAAAATATCGTCCATTATTTTACTCACACTATTTTTAAGTGCTTCACTGACCTCATATCTAATTGCAGGTTTAAATCTCCCCCAATCGCATTATCAGGTTTCGATAAAGGGTAAAGATCATGCTCAATTGAAAAATTACTTTGAACCTCTCACTGGTACGCCAGGTCAAATAGATGATAAAATTGAACAGCTAATAACCAGATATTTTCCAAAAGAATATAAGGATGGCTGCACACAGATGATCTCTGCATGGAGGGAAGTTGCAAAAGGGACTGCATCAACCGTATTACGAGTACTTTACTTAAAAAATCATGACAAAAATCTTCAGCAGGTATTACTCGTTTTTACTTGTTTTTCGGGTACGAAAGAATATGGTGATAAATTTTATGACGAGCGGCTCGTACTTTTAACCATTGACAATCTCTCATCCCAACTCAAATTTATTCCACATTCAAAACCATGCGATAATTGTTCGGAACTAACACGCATCGGTTTGGAGGAAGAAATGCAGATTCATGGAATCTCATCAATTAGTATCATCATGCTTATCTCTAATGAAAATCCGTGTTGTGATGGACCTGATATTTTTAAAGAAGAAATAAAAAAATATTTCACTTTTGAAGTAAATGGAGTTAGAGAAGTACTGTCATTCGTCACAAACCGAACCGAGACGCTGCATGACGATATCGCAGGTGACTCGACGACTGTTTATAAAACAGACATCAACGTTGATAAAGATAAACAAGAAAATATTAATAAAATTACTATTAGCTGGGAACTATTAGTAAATGATATCCCCAAAAAGAATGGCTTACAGTGGTACACATGGAACCGTAAAGCTCGTCGGTTTGAATAGGGTGCCAGATAATTTCGGCCAAATATATTCAAGGAGTAACGATATGAAACGATTTAGCGCTTTAACCGGTGTTCTGATCGCTGGGATCTTAAATATTTCAGACCCAGCCCAATCGCAGGAAAAGGAATCAGGTGGAATCCAAATTATTGATGCAAAACTTGGTAAGGATGTGAAAGACAGAATGATCGTTGACGAGGACTCGAGTTTCGCACCTGAATCGAAAGTTTTCCTCTGGCTCAAAGTTATTGGTGGCACAAATGAAACAGTGGTCGTGATCTGGAAACAGAACGCATCTGTTCATGAAACCAAACTCCCTATCGGTGGAAGTCCATGGCGAACATGGGCATCAAAAACAGCATACAAATCAGGCAATTGGACCGTTACTATAACAGATAATGACGGTAAAGTGTTGAAGGAATTGAACTTTATAGTTCAATAACTAATCCCCTGCGAAAGCAGTTGATTAGCAGAGGAAGTGATATGATTCACTCCCACTCAATAGTTGAGGGCGGCTTGGAGCTGATATCATATACAACTCGATTAACACCGCGAACTTCGTTTACAATTCTATTTGAAATTTTGTAAAGAACCTCCGGTGGAATCTGTGCCCAATCAGCGGTCATTCCATCTAAACTTGTAACTGCCCTGAGTGCAATAACATTTTCGTACGTCCTCTGATCACCCATTACACCAACAGTATGAACGGGAAGGAGAACCGCAAACGCTTGCCAGATCGTGTTGTAAAGACCGGCGTTTTGAATTTCTTCAATAAAAATATCATCTGCCTCGCGGAGGACTTCAAGTTTTTCTTTTGTTATTTCACCGAGAATTCGAACTGCAAGTCCGGGCCCAGGGAAAGGATGCCGATTGATGAATTCATCGGTCAAACCCAGCGTCCTTCCTACATTTCTCACTTCATCTTTAAATAATTCCCGGAAAGGCTCGATAAGTTTGAGGTTCATCTTTGCCGGTAATCCACCAACGTTGTGATGAGTTTTAATTGTGTGTGAAGGTCCGCGGAACGAAGTCGATTCAATAACATCAGGGTATAAAGTTCCTTGAGCAAGAAAACCGACATTGCCAATTTTCTTTGCCTCACCCTCAAAAATCTCGATGAATGCTTTACCTATGATTCGTCGTTTCTTCTCCGGATCAATAACTCCTTTAAGTTTTTTCAGAAAGAAATCCGTCGCATCAAGATAGTCCAAATTGAAATGATATGTATTCCGATAAAGTTTAACTACTTTTTCACTTTCACCTTTTCTCATCAATCCATTGTTGATATGAATGCAATATAGTTGTTTGTCGATTGCCTTATGGAGCAAAACCGCAAGCACCGATGAATCAACACCACCGCTTAAGGCACAAATAACTTTTTCTTTTCCAACAGTCGAACGGATTTCTTCTAATTTTCTTTCGACAAACGAGCCGGCATTCCATTCGCTCTTGCACCCACAAATTTTAAAGAGAAAGTTTTGCAGGATTTCTTTCCCTTTCGAGGTGTGAACAACTTCAGGATGAAACTGCACACCAAAAATTTTTCTCTCTTTATTTCTTATCGCACAGATCGGAGAATTTTTCGTGTGGGCAATTCGCTCGAAGTTTCTGGGGAGACGTGAAATCGCATCTCCATGACTCATCCATACATTTATCGTTGGGTTTTGATCATCTTCCTGAATATCCGCAAACAAATCAGAATCGTCATCTATGAACATATCCGCCCTGCCATATTCTCTTTTCACCGATGTATCAACTTGTCCGCCGAGCTGAAAGGCAATCATCTGCAAACCATAACATATTCCGAGTATAGGAATACCAATCTCGAATAGTTCTTTGGACGAATGAGGAGCATTTTTTCCGTAAACACTTGCTGGACCTCCAGAGAGAATTATTCCTTTCGGCTGTAGCTCTCGAATTTTATCAATTGGTAAGTTAAACGGATGCAACTCGGAATACACGCCTAATTCCCTGATGCATCGTGCAATGAGTTGAGAATACTGAGAACCGAAATCGAGAACAATAATCAATTCCGATTGAGATGTAGGAGCAGTCATTTTTAATCCAAGTGATTTTTTATACCTCCTATAAGATAATAAAATTATCACCTAATCAATAACATTTTCTTGACGCCCATAAATTTTTAAGTGGTGTCGGAAGTTACCTTCCGACACAAACTTGGTATCGTCAGCGAAGTGCGACTCATTTCCAATCAAGATGCTGCCTTGTGGCGAAGCCGTCCCTCTGGAAAAGTGAGTCGCACTTCTATAGTTCTTTATTTCAACAATAAAAATTTCTTCGTTGAAACATAGTCTTCAGCAACTAATCTGTAGAAGTACACACCACTTGAAAATCCGAAATCCGAAATCCTAAATTCGATATTGTACCTTCCCGCTTCCTTTTTCTCATTCACCAGTGTTGCCACTTCCTGTCCAAGCAGGTTGTATACCTTAAGCGTTACAAACGATTCTCTCGGTAACTCGTAGCGAATTGTTGTGCTGGGATTGAAGGGGTTGGGATAGTTCTGATGAAGTCTAAATTCAATAGGAATCTCAGATAATAATAATTCATCTACACGTACTAAACCTGTGGTTGTTCGAAGGATTGTTCCATAATCTCCAACGACAGTTCCAATGTTCCCATCTAGAATCGAGACACCATATAATGAGTTATTAGTGACACTTGGTAAAATAACCCACGTCAAACCGCCGTCGGTTGTGCGTATGATTGCGCCATTTAATCCAACGGCGATCCCAGTATTATCATCAAAAAAGTATACCTCGTTAAGTGTGTTAGTTATAACACTCGTTTGTTTTGACCATGAGTTTCCTGCATCGCTTGTACGTAGGATTATTCCCTGTTCCCCAATGGCTACACCAATATTAGATCGGAGAGATACGCTTTTAAGTCGAAGGTTTGTACCGCTGTTTCGAGGAAGCCAATCAATACCTTTGTTAGTAGTGTGAAGGATTATTCCATCATCTCCAACAGCAACTCCATTGTATGAATCTGAAAATGAGATTGAGTTTAACGACTTATTTGTATACCCCGAGTTATTAAACCAATCATTTCCACCATTGGTCGTGCGTAGAATTGTGCCGTTACTTCCTACCACAAAACCTTCATAGGTATTAAAGAATAACATATCATTCAATGAATGTGTTACACCACTCGTCTGGACTGTCCAATTTAAACCGCCATCCATGGTTCGAAGGATTACACCGCCACCTCCGACAACTGTCCCAACGAAGTTATCAATAAAATGAACACTTGAAAACAGTACACCTGCAGATTCAAACAACGTCCCTTGTAATCGCCGAGTCCAGGTTTTCCCTCCATTCGTTGTGTGAAGGAGTGTCCCTCTATCACCTACAACCAATCCATTGTTCAAATCACTAAACGAAATACTCCTTAACTTTTGCCCTGTTACAGTACTTGCTCTATCCTGCCAGATTAAGCCACCTGAGCTGACATGATATAGAGCAGGTTTCCACGGTTTTAGATTCCAACCGATAGCTACACCATCTCCTGAGTTTGAAAGTGCAATTGTTTTTAAATAATTCTGAGTTTGTATATTTATTGCAGACCATGATAAGCCAGCATTGGAAGTTTTGAGGACAACACCACCATTTCCGACGATCATCCCATTTTGAGAATCTGAAAACGAAATATCATTTAATGTTTGAAGTGTTCCGCTTTCTACTGTGTACCATGATATTCCACCATCTGAAGAACGATAAATTATCCCTTCACTCCCGACGGCTATTCCAACATTTTCTGAAATAAATTGAACTTTTGTAAGAAACCCAGACAAACCTTCAAATTGCTTTATCCAATTTACACCACCATCAGAAGTTCGGTAGATAACAGACCTTATTTGACCTGCCAAATTAAAACCAACCGCAACAGCTTTTGTTGGAGTAATAGCAGAAATTCCATAAAATCTGACTTGAGGGTTAAAATACTTTATTTGCCATATTGTTCCGCCATCACTTGTGTGATGAATCGAACCAAAACCCGGTGGAAAAAAATCACCACCACCAACAATATAGCCGTTGCTTGGATCAATGAATGAAACAGCATTGAGATAATTATTTGTACCACTCTGTTGTAGATGCCAATTATCACCGCCGTCTTCAGATCGAATAATAGTACCTTGGTCACCAACAGCGATGCAATGATCGTTAGTTACTGATGTAATCGCTTTGATGCGACCTGATATTCCGTCTATTTTATCTTTTACCATCCAATCTATTCCACCATTCGTAGATTTCAAGAATGTACCACACTCTCCAACTCCTACGAAAGTATTGTTTCCTATATAAGCGACATCATAAATAAAATTACCCATAGGGTGAGGGTTTTGCCAAGACCAGTTTACCGTTGATGGCTCAACACAAGAACCAACTCCTTTAACAATGTGTGGTGAACCTTCTGCGTTATCGGTAAATATAAACCGTACCGTATCTGTTCCTTGGTTAATAGGACTGAATGTAACTGTAAATGTGAAGTGTGATAATGGTGGTATAATAACATTGTTTGGTGAAATGCTAAATTTATCATTATCAGAAATTACTGATTGGATATCTAATGGAAGTATGCCGTCATTTTGGATAGTAAGACTTCCAACCTTAGTCGCACTTTTTACAACCGTACCAAATTCGAGGGTTGAAGGATGTGGTGAAAACATGGCTTTGACATCTCCACCAACGGTCGTACGCAAGATTGTTCCGTTCTCACCGATGATTATACCGATTTCGGGTGTTAGGAATAAAACTTTTCGTAGATTTGTATGAGTACCACTTTCTTGTCGATTCCATTTCCAACCATCATTTGTAGTTTTCAGAATTACGCCGCTATCACCGACAACCCAGCCAACACCTCGTAGAAAATAATATCCATCGGGAAAAAAGCCACCATGCAACGTTACAGTAACACCGCTTTTTTGGGTCACCCAATATTGGCCTCCACTCTTGGTATGTGCAATCGCACCACCCTCACCAACAAACCAGCCTGTATCATTAATGAAACTAACGCCATAAAAATTTCTTCCTAATAATTCTTGAGGTGGTTCTATCTTATTCCACTCATATAGTCGGTTTGCCCGGAGGATAGTTCCAGAATCACCGACAGCCATCATACGGGGCCAACGATCCGGTTCAAGTGAGTAGGAGTTTAGATTAAAGTTAACTGGTTTTGGACCTTGGATATATGACTGCCAGCTACTCCCGCGATTTGTAGTCCACAAAATTGTGCAACTATCGCCAACTGCCCAACCTGTCTTCCTTGGAATTGGAGCCAAGTAAATATCATTGAGATCATTAGTAAATCCAGGATTTGGCACTAATTCAAATTTACATCCTCCCAACTGTTCAAGGCGAACTTTAAAAATAATACCACTATCGCCAACCATAATCCCACTATCAGGCGAAGAAAAGCTAATAGAACGTAGTGTCTTGTTTGTTGGAACCTGATAAGAAGTCCACGTTACACCTTCATCATCTGACAACAGAAACGTACCATTCTCACCTACTGTAATAATCTTCATTTGAGCATAATGTTCAACAACACATAATCCATGCAGATTTGCTTTTGTACCGCTCTCCTGAAGCATCCAGCCAGATTGGGCATGTAGGATAGATGTAAATAATAAACATTGAATTGTTATAAATAAATACTTTTTCATAATTATCCCCTATCTTAGATTTTGTCAAATGAAAAATTTTAATGTTAGATTCGTTACTTCATTAATATGACCTTCTTAGTATTTGAAAAATTACGCGTATCATTTATCCTCAAACTTTGTGCGTTGAGCCGATATAAATATACGCCAGAGGCGTATCCGCCTTTGGCGGAAACACCGCTTGATGAACCCGTCGAAGGATTCCATTCAATGTTATATTTTCCCGCCGGAAGTGTTTCATCTATCAATCGTTCAACTTCTCGTCCAAGTAGATCATATATTTTTAAAGTAACATGACTTTCCTGTGGAAGCTCAAACTGTATTTTCGTCGATGGATTGAACGGATTGGGATATGCATCATACAATCGAAATTCACTTGGCACTAACTGATCAGTTACATTAATACCCGTAGTTGGTTCTTCTTTGAAATCTGTTAGAATTTTGACTAATAACTCTCTTGCATTGATAGAATCAAGATAGTACAACGGAAAACTCAGATAATATGCATTAATGCTTGGATCAATTGCCCGCATCCCAATTGTTTTTCCCTCCCGTGATGGATCAAATGGATCAGATTGATAGCGATATAATACACGCACAGGAGAGATATCTGAAAACCTTTCAACATAATTTAATCTCTTACCTTTAGAGGACAACTTTACAGTATCAACAGACACCGTTGGAAAATCCCATGCTCCTGCAGCACCGGCAAAATTGAATGTCGAATCAACTTCGAGGAATGGATCAATTCCAAAATACTCCGAGAGAAACTGATACCAATGAGGATAAGACTGTGAGGGCAGACCTCTACCCATAAATAAAAGTTTTCCACCACCAAGTAAATATCCTTTCAAAGCAATAGGAAAAGCTCGGGGATAATATGGAAGCTTCGCACCGGGGGGACTATCTTCCAACCATAATACTGATGAATATTTTCCCAATTCGTTTACATGCCCTGGGATGTAGACGGGAGGTCGATAAGGTATTGTCCTATGCTTATAACCAACAAGCAATGATTCACAAAATCGATAAGAAGGTAAAGTAATAGAATTATCATTTAAGTTCACAGCAAGAATTCCATTATCCATTGAAGCGGTATGCACTCCAAATGGATAGGTTGGTGAACTAACAGCATCAGTTCTATCAATCGCTTCAATGTAATAATAGTAATCAACATCTTGTAAAACCATCGAATCAATGTAATTAGTCGTTATCCAAACATCGGCATTAAGTTTGACAAAGTCTGAATGGAGACCCCCTTTTTTATAGATGTTATATCCAACTATATCGTCCTCTGTGTTCGCTGACCAACTAAGATGTAGAAATTTTTTCCCTGGACCAACAACAAAATTGGCTGGGGTTGCGGGTGGAATTAACCGACCACTTTTCGGAAGCGAATATTCACTTTCATGCCCATCCCTGTCAACTGCCGAAATTTGGTAGTAGTAAATTTTATTCCCCCAAACATCAGTATCTATATAACTTGGTAATGTTAACAGGTTAGGTGTGATTTTAACCAATGTACTATCGACAGATGATCGGCGATAAACATTATAACCTGCAATATCCGGGTCGGGATTAGCATTCCAGTGGAGTACAATTGATGTTTGTTGATTGATGACGACAAGTCCACTTGGGATATATGGTACATTTGTAATCTCATCAGATAAGGCACTGCGATTTCCTTTATCATCATAAGCCGCAACGGCAAAATAATGAGTTTGACTGCCCATTAATCCTGAAAATGTTGTTGATAGATTTCCAGTATCAATAGAATCCGTATAATGACCGGAGGAGGTACCATGATAAACCCGATACGATATAACATTTCCGTATGGAGAACGAGCCAGTGCATCCCAATAAATAGTTATCGGCGCACCTGTACCTGAATCGGCTATATGAACTACCGGCATTATGAAACCATTACTTTTATTAATCCTATGTGCACGTTGTGCATTCGTAAGCATTTCGGGAACAGACATCCCAGAGACCAGAGCTAAAGAGATTTTCAACGTATCACCCGGCTTCATTGAATCAAACTTCCCGATGGAAAAGTAAAATCGCGTGTCTGATAGATTGTCCGGTGACTGGTTCGGTGCTATTGGTTGCCCCGGAAATGCTTCACCAGACATCCATGAGTATATGACTGAATCATCTGTTCCCGGATCCGGTCGTGTAAAATCACACCACTGCCATATAAAGGACAGTGAATCCAATGGCTTTGTGGAACCTAAAAGTGTAAATCCGATAGGCGTTGATCCATTGTCTATTGGGTTATGTACGTAGGAAGTTTTTGTAATCTCATCATAAGCTGAATAGTTGCGTTCATAATACCTGGAAGTATTAATTGGACCTACATCACAGTCTGCAAAAAAACCAATGTAAACATCTTTGATTACCTTGCGACCCATATTTATGAAAATGTATTCAAACGGAAGTATTGCTTCAGCACTCCCTCCATCCCATGCATAAGACTTCTGGATTACTTTAATCCACATCGGTTTATGTCCACCGATTACGGGATGAATAAAAGTATCAGTTGCAGAGCAGTAGTAGTCTTGGTCAGATACTGCACCGTAATCTTCATCTACGTTTGGCTCACCATGATCCGGAAGTCCATTCTTCTCAGTATAGCGATCACGATCAGCAAATGTTATCAAACGCCATGTCCCATCAGGATTTAGATGGCATTTATCGTATTCCCCAGGACGAAAATTATCATATGCTGGGTCAGGATTTGTCACAGAATTGTATCCCCCTTTGCAGCCAACTTCTAAACTGTCAGGTAGTCCATCTTCCCCAACATCATCGTATATTGGGTCCCAATCTCCATCATTATCGGTTCCATCAAGATCATCCTCATCAACTTTTCCATCACCATCATCATCATATCCACTTTTATTGGGATAAAATTTTCCTGTATTCGGATCGATGCTTTCGCGGATAGAGGTTCTCCATATCCGTTCACGGTATAAATGTCGCCATTCGGGTAGAAATTCCTTTCTTGCATCAGTTCCATTATACCCCTCGCTAACCCGCCTTGCACCATCAATAATTCCACCGATTCTGGGACCGGCACCATAGATATGCTCAACACCTGAGCCAGCCGGATATTCCATCCCAAAGCCATCTGGTGTATTTTGTTCACCATCCCATGCCTGTAATCCCATAGTCATCTGATTACTTATCCAGACACGCATGTTGAATCCCTGCTTAACACGCAATGCAAAGTTAACCATGGTTTCAGATGGCTTAGAAAAAGATGTACCTCCTTCTCTATGGTTAGTTTGTTTGAATTTATTTGATTTGGGTATGCTTCCCGATGCAGAAAAACCTAATAATAAGGAGAGAACAATAACATTTGTAAATAACTTCATGACGACCTCCTGTCTTCATTGAAATATTGTTAGTTATGATTACATTTTTATTTTCTTCAATCTTCTATGTTAATGGTGTCGAAAGTTTCCTTCAGACACAAACTTGACATCACCTATGAGGCTATCTAAAAAACAAATATAAGGGTCATTCCGTCCCGCTCATAGAGCGGGATCGGAATCTGACCTCAGCAAACCTGCTTGCTTTGCGTACTTGCCTGCTGCAAGCAGGGATGCTGAACCAAGTTCAGCATGACTCGAGACTTTTGGGACCGCCACACCACAAAATTTACAAAACAAATAGGTTAATATCAAACAGAAAAAGAAAAACCTCCACAACTCGAATAGACCTGTGGAGGTTTCAATAATAAACGATGATTTTAACGCAATAACAGCATCTTTTTTACATCAACAAAACTGTGTCCTGAGCTGGTCGAAGGATCGTTAACCTGAATTTTATAATAATACACTCCGCTTGCAAATCCGCCTGAGGCGGACGCATCCCAAGTAACTTCATAAGTCCCAGGTTGTTTAACTTCGTTTACAAGTGTGGTAATCTCTCGTCCAAGAATATCATAAATTTTAATAGAAACAAATCCGATATCTGATATCTGATATCTGATATCTGTCGTTGGGTTGAACGGGTTGGGATAGTTTTGCGATAATGAATAAGATGCCGGAATTTCATTATCAATTTTTTCAACACCTACAACAACCGGATCAGAGCCGCCTGCTTCAAGATAACGAGCAAGAAATTCCTGTAAATAGAGATTCCCGATGCGATCATCCTGAATAATCAATGTATTCTCATCATTCCTTGTCTCGGCAGAGCTTGACCAGTTATGCGAGCCGGTAATGACATAAGCCCCTCTACCCGTTGGTTCTGCATCAACTATAGCGTATTTATGATGGAGCATTCCGCTTCCTCCTTTCAGCAATACATCAACAGAATTTGATTGTAAATAGCTATATTGGTTTCCAAGATCGGTGTTGTTATCCATTACAACACGTGTCTTCCGACCCGCTTTCTTCTTATTGATTATTGAATCGGCAAGTTCTTTTCGGGTAAATGTTAATATTGCGGTGTTAATCGATCCTTGTGCTTTTCCCAATGTCTTACCGATATAATAAGTTGTGCGATCACTCGGACTAAAGTAACATTCAATATTTTTCCCGCCAACAACAAATTTATGTGGTGTGTTGTTTTGTTTTCTTGCACCAAATCTTGAGTTTGCTGAATTAGGAGTTTCGGTTTTACTGCCCCACATTTCTTCAAACTCAGCAGTAAAGGCACCGGCAAGTGCAACATCTTGAATCTCGATGACGTTTTGTCTATCAGCAGTTATACCCGGGTCGGTGAAATTAGTTGAACCAGTCCAAACCCAGACACTCTCTGCGGCACCCCCACGATAATCGATAACGATAAATTTATTGTGGTGTAAACCTGAGCCATCATTCGCACCGTACATATCGTAAATAACCGGGATCCCATTCGAAGCAAGTGTTGACCAAGGGACGGTGGTCCTATTATCATATTCACCAATAACACGCACTTTCACACCACGCTGCTTTGCAAAAACGAGCGCACTCGCCACGTTGGCACCAACGGTTCCACTTAAACTATAAAGTGCCAAATCGATTGATTGTTTTGCATTACTAATTCGCGAAACGAGCTTAGCAACAAAATCAACATTTCCTTGAGCTACTTCGCCAATCGAAACTGAGCTATTTATGCTCTTATTAAAATACACATTAATTTGCCCTGTTGTCGGGGATGCTGACGTTGTACTTACGATTAGATTACCTGCAAAACTTGTATCGGTGCCGCTTGTGGAAAATGCTTGAATGTTATAGATCGTTGCAACAATTAAGCCGCTCAGGGCTATAGAATGATTCAAACGTAATGAATCATCTAATTTAATAAACCCGAGTTCGTATGAATTGGTTTTCCCGTATCGGATTTCTGTTGTCCCTGGATATAACGTTGCCCAGCTAATTATTAACGATGTCGGTTGAAGATTGCTTTCTTCAGGCATGGTTGCGATTATGGGACCTGTGGCAATAATATCTTTTAAGAATCTCGGCATCAACTGATAACCGCCGATATATGGAGCGGTATATTTAAACTGACTAACCACACCGATCACATCGAATATTTTCTGCGGCGCTGGTTGATTTGCAAACTCAACAAGAGGGCTTACACGAATAACGATATAACCGGTCGCATCATGTAAACGATAGTTCGTACCTGAACCTGTTACTGCCCATGTCGGGATAGCTACATTGAACGTATCGGTAACCGTTACACTGTTAATTCGAACAAGTGAACCTTCATATACTTCAACTCCGCCGATTCCATCCTTTGCAATTTGTGATGTTGTAACAACAAGCGGCTCAACCGGATTACCTTGACTTATAATTGAATGAAGCATCGGATTCACAATTTCGAACAATCCGTAAAACGGTTGGACTAAACCTGAAACTATTACCTCATCTCCAATTGTTACTGCCGATGAAAATGACGAACCGTACACCACCATACCGCCTGAGTTATCCTGAATATACGCCGCGGCACCAAGTTGATTGCCGGAAGTAACAACTCCACGGACGGTTATCAAAGCATTATTGAGGAGCGGAACTCCCAGAGCGTCATTTTCCTTTGCAATTGCTATCGGTATTGGTGTGCTGTAAACAAATATTTTGGGTTGAGTTGCAATTGCACTGACGGTATCGCTGTGCAATCCGGTCTCGGTTAGAAATGTAAAATATCCTGTTGAATCATAAGGGATTAGATTTGTGATTGTTAGTTTCATCGTGTCGGTTCCTATCAACGTCAAGGTTGAGACTTCAATTGTATCTCCTGAAACATTTGCGGATGGTGCTCCGCCACCTACAATACTTACATCAGTCATCGATTGCGACCATGACCATGATGAGGGAACATGAATACGTGCCTTCGTAATTGTATCGGGTGCATCACCTGCCAATTTTAATGTTAATGTCCCCGGTATTGCTCCTTGAATTGCGGTCGGTTCAATTGTTGCAGATCCTTTTCCAACAGTTCCACCAGAATTACCTGCTTCGGTTTCCTGTCCTGCTGATACAGTCCATGGTCCAACAAATGTTTGAAAGCGTGAACCATCATCATTTAGGGCAACCAATGAATCCACAGTCCCGGCAGGCACAGCAACTTTAAATCCACCCGCTCCATATGTATAACCTTCTGTTATTAAATTATCTTCCGACCGATACGAACCAACAACCGCACCACCCGAATAAGTGATGATACCTTTGTTTACGGCGGTTGAGGTTTGTTTAACAATCCAACCACCGGTTGTTGACATGTTTAAAATTGTTAACGCTATACTACTGGTAGTTAATTGAACTGTGGGAGAAGTTGGTATCTTTCTGGCTCTAACCAATACTGATGAACCTAAAGCATCATTATGTTTTGCATAAATCCAACCGGACCAATTTCCGCTCGCATCAATATCCACCTTTGGTTGGTTAGCGTCTCCGTATGTGGTTGTGTTGCTCCATACACTTGTTGCGCTCCACATGTATTCATTGAATGATCCAGTGTACAGTTTTAGATATGCTTGTCCATTTGCACCCGCGGTCCATCCTTGAATCTGGACATAAACAGCATAAGGATATCCCAACGTTCCAGCGCCACCGCCACCTGCTATTGCGGTTGGAATTTGTACTGCGGTTATCGTCCCTTGCGCTAAAATACTGGATAACGGAAAAATTAACAGCATAATAAATGATATAAAAACAAACGAGAGTATTCGATATTTCATATATTTTCCTTTTCTATGAAATTAAAATAGTTATCTATGAATATCAATTTACAAATAAATTACTGAAATTAATAATAATATTTGTCAAGAGGTAGAAAAACTTATAGGGAAAGAATTCTATCTCCTCTCTTTGGGCTATATCAGGATAACAATCAGAATTTCCTTACAAATACCTTGAATTTTGAACCCTCTAATTTACCTCATCTTCTCAATAGTGTTAATCTCGCGAAGAAGGTCTTTCTTTGTGAATTTCGATTTACTCATGATCGATGAGATGAAACCCTGCATTTGTTCGCGTGTTTCATCATCAACCTCCATCGATGTCAGAATGATAATCGGTGTATTGCGTGTTTTTACGTTTTGTTTTAGCTGATAAGCGACATTGAAACCGGAAATATCGGGCATAATCAAATCGAGAATAATTAAATCCGGAGATTCAGAAAGCGCCAATTTCATGCCTTCTTTACCTTGCATCGTCCGGATCACATCGTAACCTTCGGCTTGGAGCATCACCTGAATTAACTCCGATGCGTTGCGGTCATCATCAATGATCAACACTTTCGGATGTTGGTTATGGTCAAACCGACCGAGCGGAATTTTCTTTAATGAACTAAGGAATTCTTCACGATTAACGGGCTTAACAAAATAATCTATCGCACCCATACTAAATCCTAATTTTTTCTCATCAGTAATGGAAATGATAATAATCGGAATATCTTTGCAAATAGGATGACGTTTAAGCTCCTTTAAAACCTGCCAGCCATCTTTTACAGGCATGATCATATCGAGTGTTATGATGTGCGGTTTGAGATGTTTTGCTTTTTCTATTCCTTCCGACCCATCTTTGGCAAGTTCAGTCCGGTATCCGGCTTCATGGAGATACATCTGAAGAAGCTGACTTGCCTGCAGATTATCTTCAATAATGAGCACAAGGAGTTTTTCGCCATCAGGAATTGAGAGGCGCTGTTTACCAACAATCCTAATAAGCTGATCGGCGGATTCTACAACTTCACCTGCAACAACCATAGGTATACGGAAACGGAAAGTGCTTCCTTTACCCCATTCGCTTTCAACATGAACATGCCCACCGTGTAATTCGACTAATTTTTTAGTAATGACTAAACCTAATCCTGTTCCTTCTTTCAGACCATTTGAATTCTTTCCTTGTTTAAATGCCTGGAAAAGGTGTGCTTGATCCTCCGGTTTGATACCCACTCCTTCATCACTAACTGCAATCTCTATTTCATTAACAAACCTTTTCATACCAACTGTAATTTTACCATTTTTGTGACTATATTTAATGGCATTGGAGACAAGGTTCACAAGTATTTGTTTAAATCTCGTTTGATCAACAACGAGCTGATCGATTTCATGTGCAATATCAAAAACCAGACTGACATTCTTTTGTTGCATAGCCGCCTGCATAACACGCTGAACACTTTCAGTGAAATACGAAACCGGATACGCTTCTATATGCAGCTCCATTCTTCCCGCCTCAATTTTTGAGAGGTCGAGAATATCATTTATTAGCCCTTGGAGATGTTTGCCACTCTCATTTATGTTTTTCATGAAATCACTAACTTTCTCGGCGGGAAGACTATTTACGCCTGAAGCTAAAATTTCAGAAAAACCTACAATTGCATTGAGTGGAGCACGTAATTCATGGCTAAACGTAGCTAAAAATCTCTTCAACGTATCATTCGCATCATCCGTTTTCTTTTTCTCATTCTCTAATTCAATATTTTTTATGGTAATTTCATCCATTAATCGCTTACGGCTCATCCCAATCGACAATTCATTTGCAATAATCGACAACATTTTAAGTTCTTCATTAACATAATTATCGACTTTGGGAGAAAGGACCTCCAAAATACCCTGGAGTTCATGCTGAACCATCAAAGGAATTGATATAAGTGTCTTGAGCTTTAACTCTTCAGTTTCTACTAAAAAATATGCAGCAACTGAACTTCTCGATAATTCATCAGAAACGATTACTTTCCTGCTTAATGCAGTTTGAACCGCTATCGTAGTAGATTTCTCATGGACGATTTGATGCTCCACTTCAGGATCGACCCTAACATCAATGAGCGTGGGCGCCATCAGATGCAAAAGTGAGGATCGTTGGTCATAACGATAGATGCAAACAAATTTTGCCGGAATATCCATAAACTGGGCTATTCGCTCACCTGCATTCAAACACAAATCATCTAAATGGGGGGCAACGTTAATGACATGCGATACTTCCATCAGCATTTCCTTTTGACGTTGCTCTCGTTTCTGATTAGTAATGTCTTGAAAAAATACTGAAATACCGTTTTCTGTAGGGTAAATACGTATGTCGTACCATGCCTCAAAACGTTCATCTTTATAACAAGTCTCGAAGCTCTGAAATGTTTTAGTCTCCATTGCAAGTCGATATTTTTCACCAAGCTCTGCCTCACGAGCGTTGGGAAAGACATCGAAAACACTTTTTCCTAAAACTTGATCACGGGAATAACCTGTACCATCTTCTGCTCCGCGATTCCAATATGTAAATCGGTATTCATTATCTATGGCAAAAAATCCACCCGATATACCTTCAAGGATTTCAACATACTTATTGGATGTACTCATATACTACCTATTAATTTATTACTACTTGATATTTTTGTAAAACTTTAAGAAAACTCCAGACGTTTGATAGTTTGACTATACACAATTTTTCAATAAGATGCAAGCATTTTTTTAAGAAAGACTTGAGAAAAAGCAATTAATCTCTTTCATTTCATAGAAGCTATTTTATCCACAATTTGTCAAGATATCAAAATAGTTAAAATCAGCAAAATTTTAAATGTTTTTTATGACTTATCAACAGGGAGAATTTCAGATAAAATTATCAGTAATTTAGCCCTCCAGATGGATTTTTTTAATATTTTTTTAGATAGTGTGGGAAAAACGATGATATTTTGGAGAAATGTTAATAATCATTCAGCCATAAAATTTCCGGCATTCCGATAACACCGGATATCTCTCTATGTTCACACGCATCTGGATTTTGCGTGAATGCTTTTGCTTTGTTCAGGTCGTCCGCTCGGGAAAGAAGAACAATCAAACACTTGTTTCCACTTTGCGAAGTCTGCAATTTTATGACATAGAGGTTGTGTATAGGTATTTTTCTCTTATATTAATGTCCACGTCCCACATCTTTTTTCTCACCAGCTTCAATCCTAAGAGAAAGATGATTTTGTTTTGGGGGTAGGGGGCAAGTTGCAAACTCGGTGAATGCACAAGGGGGATTATATGCTTTATTAAAATCCAAAATTACGATATTATTCGAATCTGGTAGAGGTGCCATAAGGAAACGTCCCATAGCGTAGGTTTCTTTCCCGGCAGTCTCGTCGTGGAAAATGATGAATAACTCTTTCTCATCCCTAAGTGCATCAAGTCGGTATGTATTTCTATCCTTTTTAAATACAATTGCACCCGGGCATGTGTCATTTTTAACTTGATTGAGTACGTTTACAATCGGAATAATCTTTGGTGGATTATAAGGAACAAATGTTGCCTCGATTCGCCACTCTGGATCAATGGGAAAATATTCTAATCCTTTAAAATTAACTCGTGGGGGATTTTCTTTATCACGCACCCGTACTCCAAGTTCCTCACCACGCTTGATTACATGAAAGCTTAACGAGCCAAGTTTCATTACAGTTGGAGATGCTTTCCCCGTTTCGTCGGATTTGATTTTCATCTCTGAAACTGCAGAGTCGTTACAAAATACTGTTACATTTTTTGCGCACTTCAAGCTAAGCTGGTTGTTTTTTAAGAATATCGAGCCAGCGTATGCTGGTGATCTTCCGGGAGGAAAAATTATTGTGTTCGAAGAGTCAGTTCCAAATTTATTTTCACCTTCTTTCAGCCAGAACAAGCCGCAAAGTGTAAGCCACCCGTTCTCTTTTTTTAAACTCTCTGCTCGTTTTATTTGCCACTGCTCAAATTCATTTTTATAAGCGTTGATATCGATATCAATCTTTTCCCGGCAGCTGCTGGAAAATATAGAAAGTATGATGGTTATAAAAATAAATCTTCTAATATACTTGTTCATAATGAACCCTTTATTTAGAACATCAAGAAAAAAAAGAGCAAACACCCAACATAGGTAATTTGCTCTAAAAACAATGAATAGACTTTGATATAAAAAAGTAATTGGGTTACTTTGTACCGATTGAAAGCAGCTCGATTTCAAAAATCAATGTTGAGTTTGGCAGAATGGTTGAGCCAGCACCACGTTCACCATATCCAAGTTCCGATGGAATAAAAAATTGATATTTTGAACCAACAGGCATTAGCTGCAATCCTTCAGTCCAACCTTTGATGACTCCATTAAGCGGAAATGTTGCGGGTTGTCCACGTTTAATCGAGCTATCGAAATCTGTGCCATCAATTAACGTTCCGCTATAATGAACGCTTACTGTATCTGTTGCTTTTGGTTTAGGACCTTTTCCCATTGTTAATACTTTATATTGTAAGCCACTTGGTAATGTGACTACTCCTTCTTTCTTTTTATTTTCAGTCAGGAATGCTTCACCTTCTGTTTTATTTTTTTCACCTTGTTCTCTCATTTTTTCCTCTTGCTTGGCAGACATTTGTTGTTGAAAATGCATCATGACAATCTGCGCTTGCTCGTCTGTCATAAGTGTTTGATTGCTGTCAAGTATATCCTTTATCCCTTTAGCTAAAATCACTGGATCGACTTCTACCATCTGAGCTTTCAGATTCTGACCGATGCTCATACCAATACTGTAACTCACACTATCCATTTGTGCTTTTAACTGAACTTTATCCTGTGTATTACCCTGACAGGCAAAAAAGATAAAACTTACCAAAAAAATTAGGTTTTTCATCAACTATCCTTTCATGAATGATATTAATTTTTGGTTGGATATTTATTTTCCATTACCATTGAAGATAAAAATACGATTTTCTATGCCTTGTTCCAAATTCTTGATTTTCAAGAAAATACTCAGCATATTACATACGGTATGAATCTTATTTTTTATATAAACTTAATTTTTCTTTTTGTCATTAGTTATAGCTGCTGCTCATCAGATAAATCCAGGGAATGCAAGAAAACTAATGATTCGGCTCTTTCACTGGTCCAAGATTCAATACTTATCAAACCCACTACCCTCAAAGAAAATGCAGCGTTAATAGATGCGATAATAGATTCGTTGATAGTTATTGATGATTTACAGTACGAATTATCTATTGCCATCATAAAAGTTTCATCGATTGGAGCAATAGATAATTTTGCAGAAGTCGGGCAAAGGATGACCGTAAAACCAAACTATGTCCTCGATGATTCACACAAGATTGACCTACTGAATGAGCGAAACAAACGGCTCCTGAAGATAAAGGCACTGAAAGCAGGCGGTATTATTAAAGGCAAAATCACGCTAACTAAAGCAGGGGAATGGCTTTTGGCAGATGTATTAGAATAATGGTGGTGAGAAAGATCAGTATATGAAATTATCCGGCTTCAAAATATTTATGCCTATTTTATTTTTTATCATCGCGTTTGTTATTACAATCTACCATAGTAACGATAGAAAACCACAACAACCTGAACGCTCTGCAATAAACGATCTAAACGAATTTGAAGCTACTGAAGCAAAGGAAGCAATGCGATGGTATAACGATCAACGTGCTTATCCCACAGGTTTCATTCCCTATGGGTGGCGTGAGGAAGCAATTGAACATACCAGCAAGCACAACTTATCAAAATCTAATTCAATTTCTTCAGTTGCGTGGATATCGGTTGGACCGAACAATATCGCCGGACGCGTACGCTCAATTGCAATTCATCCAACAAATCCCAACATCATCTATTGCGGTTCGGTAAGTGGTGGAATCTGGAAAACTACCGATGCTGGTTCTACGTGGGAACCTCTTACAGATTTTGCACCCAATTTAGTGATTGGATGCATTACGTTTCATCCTACCGACCCAAACATCATTTATTCTGGAACTGGAGAAGGATATTTCAATGTCGATGCACTTCGTGGAATTGGAATACTCAAATCGACCGACGCGGGTAACTCGTGGTCAGTTCTGAAAAATTTCCAGAAAGCAAGCGATCCTTACTATTATTATTTTATTAACAAAATCGTCATCAATCCAAATAATCCGAGCATCCTTTACGCTGCACTTTCAGCAAAGGATGCTGGTGTTTGGAAATCGACAGATGGTGGTGCCAAATGGACTAAAGATTTCGCTCCATCATCATCATCAAATTTCTGCGTTGACCTCGTGATGGATCCGAACAACCCAAACACGTTATATTCAGCACATGGTCTTTATGCTTCGACAGATGGAATCTATAAAACTACAAATGGCGGCGGTTCGTGGAGAAAACTTACTACGGGTTTCCCTTTGACAACAACAAAATATCGAAGGATAAGTTTAGCTATCGCACCGAGTAATAACAATATTCTTTATGCATGTTTAGCAGATTCAAATTCTTATACACACAGTATCCAGAAATCGACTAATAGTGGTGAGAGCTGGTTTGCAGTGGGAACACCGTATGATTACACTCAAGCTGTCAACGGTACACATTTAGGTGGACAAGGTTGGTACAACAATGTTATTGCAGTCCATCCATCAGATCCAAACATCGTATATACAGGAGGAATCAATCTTTTTAAATCTACAAACGGGGGTGTAAATTGGTTTCGAATAAGTGACGGCTACGGGGAACCGTACGTTCATGTCGATCAACATGCGATAACCTTCGATCCATCCAATCCTGATATAATGTACTTCGGTGGAGACGGCGGTATTTTTAAATCAACGAATGGGGGAGGTTCGTTTATCGACATTAATAAAAATTTTCGAACTGTTCAATTTTACAGTGGTGCAGTTCATCCAACCCAAAATATATACTACGGAGGTACACAAGATAATGGAACTTTGAAGTCGGCTACAGTTCCCGGTTGGTCGATAGCCCTTGGTGGCGATGGCGGGTGTACCTGGGTTGATTATGTAAACCCTTCTATCGTTTACACAGAATACGTGAATCTCTGCATCCAAAAGTCTTTTGATCAAGGGAATACATGGTCAAGGATAATGAGTGGAATTCCGACAAAAGGTAACAATCAATTCGATGGGACGAGTGATCGTTGTGCATTCATCGCACCTATTTTTATGGATCCATCAGACCCGAAAATTCTTGTAGCTGGTACTTATCGTATTTATAGAACAACAAATGGAGGATCATTGTGGACGTCCATAAGCAACGATTTAACAGGTGATGGATCTGGCTCAACTGGCGCCTATATTTCAGCAATAGCAATTGCAAAAACTTCATCACAAACAATTTATATCGGTACAAGCGGAAGCTTAACCTCGCCATCATCTATTTGGGTAACAACCAATGCTGGATCTGGTTGGCTGCCTATCACGAAGAGCACACTACCCAACAGGTACATCAAAACTATCGCCGTTGATCCTGGGAACCGAGATAGAGTTTTCGTAGGGTATTCGGGATATAACACAAACACGCCGGCAACACCGGGTCATATTTTTCGCTCATCAAACCGCGGAACAAGCTGGCAGGATATCAGCGGTGATTTACCGGATATACCGGCGAACACAATCCTTATAAATCCCTTGAACACGAATCATATCATCATTGGTACTGACCTTGGGATTTATGAAATAAATAACGGCGGGATAAACTGGATACAACAAAATAGTGGTATGGCAAACGTCTCCGTTGCAGACCTTGACCTTAATGATTACGGATATTTATTTGCAGCAACCCATGGACGTGGAATGTTTAAAAGCTCCCGACCAATCTCTGCAACGAATGGTCTTTCCATCATCATACACCAAAATCAAATTATGACTCAATATGCCGATCTTTATGTAACCGCTCTTGAATCACTCTCGACGAGACCATCATTGTTAGTAACGGTGAATGAATCAACACCTGATTCGGTAATATTAGACTCAATCTCATGGAGGGTTTTTAAAGGAAGCTATAAATTTTCTTCCAATGGCAGATATTTGCTTAATGTTACGGCTAATGACTCCATAAGCCAACCAATAAACGCAGCCCGAACATTTGGTGTTCAGCTTGCAAAAGCCGGAACAACAACAATTGTGAATAGTTTGGATAAATCTGCTCACATTACTGTTCCACCCGATGCTTTGGACGAAGATGTTTATTTCACAAATACATCTGAAAAAATTTCAGAGCAGGAATCGCAGTTTATTTTTAAGGCATATCAATTTGGACCAGCGCGAGAGTTTCGATCAGCATTAACTATAGCATTCTCATCAGAGGATGAAAATTTAAAACAGGTTGGAAAAACAATAACTCTTTTTAAAAAAGCTGAAAATGTTTGGGTGCCTATTGAAAGTCAGATTAATACAGAACAAAACTTGGTGTCGATACAGGTTACCAAGTTAGGGACTTATGCAATTGGATTAAAGGATGCCGATGGATTAAATGAGAATCCAACGAAATTCATATTGAATCAAAACTATCCAAATCCTTTCAATATAAGCACAACGATTCGGTTTGTCGTACCTGAACCGGGTAATATTACCTTAAAGATTTTTGATTTGATGGGGAAAGAAGTCAAAACTTTAATAAACGAACAAAAAGATTTAGGTGAACACGACGCCGTATGGGATGGAAGGAATAACTCGGGAGAGGTTGTCGCAACTGGAATATATTTCTACCGAATTACGGTAAAGATGAACGACAACATAAAATATCATGCTACATCTAAAATGATTTTAATCAAATAAGGATTTGGAATGCATCTAAGAATTATTTGGATACTCATCTTCTCGATCATTTTTATCTCTTGTGATAAAAATACCGAACCTGAAGGAAAAACAGCGGCTCAACTACTCGCTGAAGGATGGCAGGCATATCAAGGGAAAGATTATCAACTTGCACAAACACGTTTTAGTGAAGCTCTGACCAAAGATGCTAATTTAGTTGACGCTATTAACGGTTTAGGATGGACGAATGCAAAACTAAACAAACTTGATAGCGCTATGAGTAAGTTTTTGTTTGGATTAAACAAAGATACAACAAACCTTGAAATGAAAGCTGGACTTGCGTTTGTTTACAATGCACGAAAAAACTATTCCTCCTCTAATGAGCTTGCTCTTGCGATACTTCAATCAAATCCAACCTGGTCATTCTCTAAAGACGCATCTATAAATTTTAAAGATGTTCAACTTCTTGTTGCCAAGAATTTTTTTGCTATTGCAAATTACACTCAGAGTCTCGCTTATGTCAAACTTCTGAATCCAAAATTCAACGAGGATGTCTCAACTGTCGCTGGACAAACGGCTCTTGCAAAAGAGATTGAAATTCTCTCGGCAAGCGTCTGAAATATTGACCAACACTTTCTCATTCATTTTATAACAACCGGTATTTGACTATGGGAATTAGTCTCGAACAAAAAAAGCTGAAAATACTGCCTCGCCCTTTTTATCTTCGCTCAACTCTAACTGTTGCAAAAGACCTTCTTGGAAAATATCTTGTCAGAAAAATAAACAAGAATCTTCTCGTTGGAAAAATTGTCGAAGTCGAAGCTTACCTTGGCGAAAACGATCCAGCGAGCCATGCGTATCGCGGAAGAACAAAACGCAACGATGTGATGTTCTGGAGAGGTGGACATCTTTACGTTTATTTCACATACGGAATGCACTTCTGCGCAAACATCGTAACGGAAGAAGAAGGAAAAGGAAGAGCGGTTTTGCTGAGAGCGGTTGAGCCGATTAAAGGTATTGAAATAATGAAAAGAAACAGAGAGATAAAACGGAGGAATGGTCGACGACTCGACTCGTCGAGATTGTTGGAGTCCGCCTGCGGCGGATGGAATGATGTAAGCAAGAGGGTTGTTGTTAATTTGACTAATGGACCAGCGAAATTGTGTGAAGCATTTGGATTGAAACGAGAGCAGAATGGAACGGATTTACTTGGTGATTCAATCTTTCTTACTTTTGGAGGAGCAGTTCCGAAATCTCAGACAAGGGCTGATCAGCCTACGGCTGAAAAGATTGTTTCCACGACAAGAATCGGAATAAATAACGGAAAGGAAAAGCGTTGGAGATTTTATATCAAAGATAGTCCATTCGTCTCAAAAACATATACACCAGAGGCGTATCCGTCCACCTCAGGTGGAAGGAAAAGCCCCGGCTGAAATTTCGCCGAGGCTTTCTAAGAACAAACAACGGAGGATTGTCATTTAACCAATAAGAGTTTTTTCATATCTCTAAACCATCGTCCTGAGCGTGACGAGGGATTTCCTGCGTCAATCTGATAGAAATATACGCCACTTGGAAGTTCTGAGGCATTAAACCTCACCGACTTGAATCCTGCTTCTTGCATTTCGTCTACAAGTGTTGCAACCTCCTGCCCAAGCGTATTCAGTACGACTAACTTCACATGTGCTGGCTCGGCTAAGGTGTAGCGTATCGTGGTTTGCGGATTAAACGGATTTGGATAACAATCTAATAGCTCTGTATTTAATGGCAATATATTATTTTCTTCCACGTTTGAATCCCAGACTTGCTTGAAATCGCCAGTCGTTCCTACCGCATAAGAAATTTTATTAGAATTACCTGATGTCTCGTTACAAGCATTTTCTGCAACCACAAAATAATATGCTCTGCGTGTAGATAATTTGTGCCCAACTTCGATATAATAATCTGTAAATGATAAATTTGGACCTGTATACATACAGACGGCGGAGTTTTCTCTATAACAATCCTCGAAGCCAGTGTAGCACATATAGAGATATAAGCGATATGTGATACCACTGCCGCTCGATGTCCAAGTCAAGTGAGGGAATCTCATGTTATTATGTAATACAGTTGTGCCTGACAAAGTGGGAGTGGGTGGTTCCTCGCAAGGAGGGTTAGGAGGTACAGGAGAATTTACTACCGGTGCTGTGTAGCTACTCGTAGTTAAATCGAATATTAACTTACCATTTTGGTTAACCTTTATCCAATATCCATAACCGGGTTTTATGGTATCTATCGGTACATAACTTCCTCGATAAGCAAAAACATCCGATGATATTATATTGTTGGGGGACGATTTGAGCTTTGAAACCGGGAATGGTGCCGAGATAGAACCTATCATATTCCAGCCATTATATACTGTTAACGAATCTTTGAAGATCGGTTTACCTGTATATGTAATATCCTGTGTTGAACTAAACTTGACCCAATATCCAACACCAATTTTAAGTGTATCTTTTTTTACATAAACTCCACTCTGAGCATTATAAGCAAACACGTCGGGTGAATTTGAATAAACAACCGATCTATGAAAGTTCGAAACTGTATCTGGAATACTTACCATATGCCAACCAGCACCAAGCGTAGTTGTGATAGAGGCACTTGTTGCTCTGTAGCGGGCTTTGACGATTGCATTGGCTGAAGTAAAGATTACTGCTTTTTGATCGTAACCTGTAGGATTTGACCCAACTTGAACCAATTGTGCACCTGTTGCTTCCCAGCCAACGAAGCTGCATTGGAAATTTCCAATTGTTTGTGTTTGCGGCACACGGACGCTGTAGTAAGCAGGGGTTAATGCCGGGTCTTGATTCAAGAACACGCCTTTGTATTTTGATGCGGTAGTTGGATAGAATGGTGATGATTCCTGCTTGAACGGTGCATTCATCCCTAAGTTTCTGTATCCGTATGGTGCTTCATAAAATCTTGAATCGGTTACATCTACAAGCCACGGGTCTTTGAACTCGATGCTTCCACCATTTAGCGATGGCGCATCAATGAGTTCGTTGCGGATGGTGATGCCAGTATGGGTGGATTTCAATTGAGAAATAATCGACCATTCACCAATTTGTATTGTAAACGAGCGATGATTAACAACATTCATATCTTTATTCCAGCGATTGTACTTTTGACTACTATGTAAAATATCTGTTCCACGAAGAACTTCAGCAGCACCTTCAGCGAAAGAAAATGTTTTTGGTGCAAGATATTTTTTAAAGATTGGTCCGCCCTCCCAACGCCCGATACTATCCACAGATGTTATATTATCTTCTAATTTCTGATCAACCCGAACAAGTATATCGGTATTGCCAGTTATGACAAAAGAAACCGCCTGCGAGCCGCCGCTGAGCGTTCCTTTGTGTGAGATACGCACTGTGTAAAGACCAGCTTGAGGCGATTGAATATGTACCTGCTCAACATTATCACGTATATTATCACCAGTTGTGGGGGCTGCGGATGGATTACTTGGATTAAGCACGTATGGTGAAAACGTAGTTGCATCAAACCTAATTAATCGAACGTCAAGATCATTAACTAGCATCCTTGTTGTAGGGTTCAGTGAAGGCGATGGTGGAGTACCTGCCGGATCTGTCCAGCATATTGTTGCTCTAAGCGGCTCTGTCCCTGACGCACGAATTTGCATTTCAATCGTGCTGCCTTGTTGAAGAACTAATTCATAAACGTGAGAACCACCACGTTCATGATTTGCCTTTATAACCTGCACAGCTTTCAAAGTATTCATCAATCCCCAGCCAAATTGATAATCTGGTCCCTGATTTGTTCCGGCTTCATCTGAAGTATGTATAATTAAAGCTTTCAGGGTTGAAGCGCGAAGTGGATTATCTCCGTAAAGATTTTTATGATGCTGTAAAAGTAAACCAATAGACCCTGAAACATTCGGTGATGCCATTGATGTACCACTATAAGTGCCATATGCTGTATTGCTTGATGCAATAGGAGAGTACAAATCCACACCGTTTGCGACAATGTCGGGTTTAATTCTTCCATCATCGGTTGGACCCCAGGAACTAAAAGATGACATACCTACATCACTGGGCTGGTTGTACCCACCGGGAATATCATTCACAGCACCAATAGTCAATACATTTTTTGCAACAGAATAGTAACTCAAACAATCGTAACCATTAGGTGCGCCGTCCCGGTTCCGAGTTATAGTGCGAAGCACCCATTGTCCACTTATCTGCACCCAATGTTGAACCGGCTGGCTGGCAGGTCCTTCCAGACGTTCATTACCTGCTGATTTGACAATTAGATAATGAGGTGCGTTCCTCGCTATGTCGTCCCAATTTCTTGCTAACCAATTGTAGAATCCAAAGTTGTAATCTTCAGTATTACTTATTGTTGTATCACCAAACCATGCCCAACGATTGTCATTAAAATAATTGTAACGCCAGCCAGTAGGAATTCCATAGGAGTGGTTCGACACACGCAAACCCGCGGCAGCAGAATTAGCCATCTCACTCTCGTCATTATTCCAGTCCCAAGCTCTTAGTCTGGCTTGATAAGCCATACCCTTTGCGCTTGCAACGACCCCGGTAGCAACCATTGTGCCCGCTACATGAGTTGCATGGTCGTTATTGGTAGTAGCTCCATCAACCTGTGTGACTCTATTCGTTGCAAATTCTTGATGCTCAAGTCTTACACGGCCTGCATCCCAAATTCCAAGTGTATCGGTACTTCCGGTTAATGAAAAACCATATCCACCACTTGGCCACACTTTATTCGTAGAAATTGTTCGTGCTGCACTAAGATTGTGCGTCATGTAGTAAATTGGCATTCCTGCTTCAAATCGCTGAAGCTCAATTGTTACTCCATCAGCGTAGGTTTGCCGAATCGGCGTACCAAGTTTTGTGGCAATCGATTCTGCTTCGGCTCGCTTCATCTGCCACTCTTGTGCTTTATCGCTCGCAAATTGTAACAACCATGCACGCTGTTGTGTATCTTGTG